>CALZHD010000011.1 GCA_945787155.1 uncultured Gammaproteobacteria bacterium
CTTGAGTTGAGATTGCTGCTGTGCTTGTTTCATGTGGCGTGAGCCTTCCTTCATACAATATGCGTGAGCAAAAAATAGCCAGCTATTCTATAACATTTCAGTGGGGTCTGAGAACCCCGCAAAATGGTCTTTGCCGCTGGCGGGCCAATTACTCATTAAATTCCAGATTTCTGTTTAAGCAACTGTTGCAGTTCCACTTTCTCAGCCTCACTGTGTTCAGATGCGGGTTTGTTGCATAGAAATTCAATGCGCTGAGTCATGTGCTGTCGATAGAGTTGCTGCAGTAGATCGCTAAACTCCTGTTCCTGATGGTCGTTTTCGACCAGATTTTCCTGCTGAACTAATTTGGCTAGATAGCGGCTTTCTTCACGATCTCGCCAGCGTTCCAGTACTGCACCTGTATTAAGTTGTGGGCAAGTTCTCAACATTTCAAGTAATTCGATTAATAAGGCAATGCCTGGGGCGTTGAGTGAGGCAAATCGCTGCGGCTGTTGTTCAAGTTGTCCCAGGCTCGGGTTGTTCAGCAGTAGTGTGATTGCCTGGCGAACCAGCGATGGTTGCTTGCCACGTTTTTTGCCGCGCCGGCCCTGCTGTCGAGGTGGTGAAGCGGCTGTGGGGACTGGTTCATTGTTGCCCAGCAGGCGGCTGAGAGTGCGCTCTTCGATGCGAGTGATCTCGGCGAGGCGGGTTACCATCATATGTTTAAAGACGCCCGCAGGAAGTTTTTTGAGATGTGGCCGTGCGAGTTCGACGAGGCGTGCCTGGCCGTCGATGCTGCTCATATCGACCTGTTTGGCGAGGTGCTCGTAGAGATAGGTGGAAAGCGGTGCAGCCGCTTCGATGCGCGCTTCGAATGCCGCTTTGCCTTCTTTTTGAACGAGTGAGTCGGGGTCTTCACCATCGGGCAGAAACATGAAGCGCGCCTGTCGTCCCGCTTGCATCACCGGTAGTGTGTTCTCCAGTGCGCGGTTGGCGGCCTCGCGTCCAGCGCGGTCGCCATCGAAACAGAAGACGATCTCGCTAGTGGTGCGGAACATCAGTTCCAGGTGTTCAACGGTGGTGGCGGTGCCGAGGGTCGCGACGGCATAGCGGATGGCGTGTTGTGCCAGCATCACGACGTCCATGTAGCCCTCGACGATCAATAGGCGCTGGATGGCGCGGTTTGCCTGACGCGCCTCAAAGAGGCCGTAGAGCGCCTGGCCTTTGTGAAAGATTGGCGTCTCGGGCGAGTTGAGGTATTTGGGTGTGTCATCGCCAAGCACGCGTCCGCCGAAGCCGATGACGCGTCCGCGACTGTCGCGGATCGGGAACATGATGCGCTCGCGAAAGCGGTCGTAGTGACCACCACTGTCCTTTTTGATCAGCATGCCGGTGGTGGCGAGCACCTGCGTATTGTCGTTACCAAAGTGTTTTTGCAGAGTATCCCAGCCGGGTGGGGCGTAGCCGATGCCAAATTCGGCGGCGGTCTCGCCACTGAGGCTGCGTGCCTTGAGGTAGTCGATCGCCTGCTTGCCTTTGGAGTGCTCTTTGAGCTGCAGGCGATAGAAGTTGGCGCTCTGCTGCATCAGTTCGTAGAGCGGTTTGCTGTCGTTTTGTCCGCTGTTGGCAGTGTAGCTGCCTTGGGGGATTTCCATGCCGACGTGAGCGGCGAGATCGCGCACCGCATCGAGAAATTCCAGTCGCTCATATTCCATCAGGAAGCCGATAGCGGTGCCGTGGGCGCCGCAGCCGAAGCAGTGGTAAAACTGTTTTTCCTGGCTTACCGTGAAGGATGGGGTCTTTTCATCGTGGAATGGGCAGCAGGCGGTGTGATTGCGGCCTGCCTTTTTGAGGGGTACCTGCGCGTCAATGAGGTCGACGATGTCGACACGTGCGAGAAGTTCGTCGATGAATTGCTGCGGGATTTTGCCAGCCATCGCGTGATTGTATCTCTATGTGGTGGCGTTCGTCAGCGCTTTTAGTTGCACTGGCGAGGTGACGTGAAGGGGCGTTTACTATGCGCCAAGTTTTGCTTTGATCTGTGTGCTAACTGCGCCCATGTCGGCGCGGCCTTGCAGTTTGCTCTTTAGCAGGCCAATGACCTTGCCCATATCTCTTGGATTGCTGGCACCGCTGGTGGCGATCGCTTCGCTGATCATCGCTTCAAGTTCCGCTTCGCTGAGGGCGGGTGGCAGGTATTCACTGATGATTTCGATTTCAGCGCGCTCATTATCGGCAAGTTCAGGGCGGTCACCCTTGGTGTACTGCTCGATGGAGTCGCGACGCTGCTTGGTCATTTTGTCGAGAATCGCGAGCACCTGGCTGTCATCCAGCTCGATGCGTTCATCGACCTCGCGCTGTTTGACGGCAGCGAGGATCATGCGGATGACACCCAGCCGATGCGCATCTTTGCTGCGCATGGCGGATTTCATGTCATCGGTGAGTCTCTGTTTTAGCGTGCTGTCCATTGCTGGCGGGGCTTACTCGATTGTTGTTTAGTAAGGTGCGCGAACGGTCCGCATCTTTTCGCTGTAGGTCTTTTTCTGTTGTCTCTTAACGGCGGCAGCGGCTTTGCGTTTACGCACAGCAGTCGGCTTTTCGTAGAATTCACGACGACGGACTTCTGATATGATGCCGGTTTTTTCACAGATGCGCTTGAAGCGACGGACTGCAACCTCGAAAGGCTCATTTTCTCTCAAACGAACAGCAGGCATTTACTTTCCTCTTTTAATGAATGGTTTAGCCTAAAACAGCGAACCGCGAATTCTACCCCTGCGGCGGGGGGCTTGTAAAGCATGCGTGCATCAACGCGCGCGCTGGCATCAGGTTTTCGGGCCATTGTGGCGTATCTTTAAGGCTTTATGCGCAGACTGGGCAGGTGGGGTCTTTTTGCCGCTGCAGACTGCGCCATTCCATGGTGCTAGCATCCAGCAGTAGTAGTCGGGTGTCGAGCGTTTTCCCGAAGGGTACCAGTAGTTTGAGGGTTTCGGCGGCCATCATGCTGCCGATGATGCCGGTGAGTGGGGCAAAGACGCCGCTCTGGGCGCAATTTTCTTCGTCAGCGATGGTTGATTCGTCGTAAAGGCAGCGGTAGCAAGGGCTGTTGCCACCATTGTTGCGAAAGACACAGATCTGCCCTGAGAGACGAATGGCAGCACCTGAGATCAGCGGAGTGTAGGTCTTGACGCAGGCATCGTTGAGCATAAAGCGGGTGGTGAAATTATCGCTGGCGTCGAGCACAGCATCTGCCTGGGTGATCGCCTCAAAGAGTGAATCTCCTTCAAGCCGTTGCTTAAGGGCTGTCACAGTGATCTCGGGGTTGAGTGATTGAAGTGCTGCTTGTGCCGATGTGGCTTTGTTGCGCCCAATCCGAGCGCTGCTGTGGGCAATCTGGCGCTGCAGGTTGCTGAGATCGACATCGTCATCGTCACAGAGGGTGATCTGTCCAATGCCACTAGTCGCAAGGTAGATCGCAGCGGGCGAGCCGAGACCGCCCGCTCCGATGATCAAGACTTTCGATTGAAGTAGCCGCGTCTGGCCTGCGATGTCAATCTCAGGTAGCAGGATATGGCGGCTGTAGCGTTCAAGTTGCTGGTCATCCATTTATAGTTGCTGGTTCGCCACTTAGTAAGTGTAGGCGATGAGGTTGTTGAGTGGGGTGCGCCCGTCGTCTGCCCAGCCACCAATCAGGTAGATAGTGCGGTCGATGTGGGCGACGCCCATCGCGGCCAGCGGGGCGGGCATCGGTGGCAGTAGGTGCCAGGTTTCTGTCTTGGCGTCATAGCAGGCGGCATGGTCGCAGATGCCATCGCCGCTATAGCCGCCAAAGATGAAGGGGGTGTCGTCGACCATGATGGAGCCCAGGCCTGCCGCAGTCCATGGCAACTTGAGGCTGTCGAGACTCCACTCACCGTTGGCGGGGTTAAAGGCTTCGATATGGTCAAAGTTATTGAAGCCTTCGGGAGTGAAGGCAACACCGCCCATGGTTAAAATTCGCTGATCCATCACTACTGCATCCAGCGCAAAGCGTGGGGTGGGCAATGGTTTGAGCTCTTCCCATTTGCCGGTGGTTAGATTGAGGCGCTCGCAAAAGTCGAAGCCAGGATCGGTCTTGGGGCCCGACAGGGTTGCGTCCGGGTGGTGTCCGCCAAGGATGTAGATATGATTATCGAATAGCGCGCCAGCAGGGTAGTCATGGGGCATCAGCATATCTGGTCCTTGCTCCCAGCTATCGCTCTTTGGATAGTAGATTTCAGTGGTGCGCAGAAACTGGAAGTTGCCATCTGGCTTTTTGAAGCCGCCACCAATGATATAGATCGCGTCGCCGACGGTGGTCGCGATCGCGCCTGAGCGCAGGGTTGGCATCTCGGTGCCGGGCGACCAGCTGTCTTGCTGTGGGTCGTATATGGTGGTGGAATTGAGGCTTTTGAAGTTGGGGCCACCGCCGCCAAAGACGTAAATTTTGCCATTATAGGTCGCAGTCGGGCCGTGTGAGCGGGCGATTTCCATCGCGGATTTGCTGGTCCATTGCCCTTGATCGTACTTGATGTCATTCATAGGTTTTGGGGTATCTATCTGTTGTTTATCGAGGTTTTTATTTTTTGAAGATAGCATGGAATGTTGCCTGATTGCAGTGTTGAGTATCTGGTTTAAAATGAAAACTCAGATCGGCAAGTCGGGAGGTTTGTTGTAAATAGATGATAATCATGGTTAATTTTCGATTTATCTACGATGTAGGTGATACGCCTATAATGGCGTACTGATTAAAGCTTTGTCTGGATGAGGCGATATAGATTTGGAATGCAGCGGGTTTTTCGTGCTAAGATTTCGGTCTGTGTGGGCATTCTTGAGAATGCCCAGCATACTATGGAGTGGTAACCGTGCTTATTTTTCGGTTGCTATCCCTACCATGTCATGAAGCCTAAAATGGATTTTCTCTTCTAAAGACTTTTTGCGCGCAAACTGTGCGCCGGGAAAGTCGTTGCTGTTGGTGCAGGTTGAAGATGCTGTTAACTGGTAGTGGAAAATTAGCGCATATCCGACTAGAATAGTCGGTTAATCTGGTCTGTGTGGTTCAGCAACAATTGTAGTATTTTGGGGAGAATATAGACGTGTTAGATAAATCTTTGCATCGTAACAAATCATATAGTGAATCTTCGACGAGCACCCCTGCGAATACTGCTGCTGCTCTCTTGCCCCCCTTGCAAGATCGTTTTGGTCGTACCTTTGACTACGTCAGGATCGCGGTAACAGAAAAATGTAATCTGCGTTGTACCTATTGCATGCCGGAAGAAGGCGTCGAGTTGCAGGACAAGAATGCGGTGATCACCACTGCAGAAATTCAACGGACGGTTGAGACATTGGCCAAGATGGGTGTTCGCAAGGTTCGTTATACGGGTGGGGAGCCGCTGGTACGTAAGGATATCGTCGATATTATAGCCAATACTGCTAACACGCCTGGGGTGAAAGCGGTGCATTTGACGACTAATGGTCTGCTGTTTCCTAAGTACGCAGAGGATTTACTAAAGGCTGGTTTAACCGGGGTTAATATCAGCCTGGATTCACTCACTGAAGAAAAGTTTGAGACGATTACGCGTCGCACCGGACTTGCTCAAGTGCTGGAGAGCATTCGGGTTGCGCAGGATATTGGCATCCCTACTGTGAAGGTCAACATCGTTTTAATGCGCGGTTTCAACGAAGATGAGTTGTATGATTTCTGTGAAATGACGAAAGACCAGCGTATTACGGTACGTTTTATCGAATTTATGCCGTTTGATGCGCATCAGATTTGGGAAACAGGAGAGCATTTTGCCAGTGCCGCGAATCTGGTCGATCAGATCGAAAAGTTTTATCCAGGAATCAAGACGGCTTCCGGTACTCGAACTGAGCATCATATATTTCAGGCCCCAGGGTATACGGGCAAGATAGCGGTCATTCCTGCCTTTACTCGCAGCCTGTGTGGTAACTGCTCACGGATCCGCTTGACCTCTGATGGGAAAATACGTAATTGTCTTTATTCTGATGATGAGTTTGATCTGAGGGCGTTATTGCGTAAGGATGGTAGTACCGAAGAGGATATTGTTGGTATTTTCCGTCAGGCATTTGATGAGAAGCATCGTGATGGCTTTGAGGCCAAGAAGCAGTCTACTGAAAAGCGGGTCGACGTTTCAGATATTGGCAAAGGGCGTACCAGTATGACGCAGATCGGCGGTTGATAACGGCTGTTTTTTTGTAGAAAGACCTAATTAATAAATATTTTTAGAGAGAGCTTAATGATGGGTGATGTATTAACACATTTTAATGCGGCAGGTGAGGCGCATATGGTTGATGTGGGCGCAAAAGATATTACTGTGCGCGAGGGGGTCGCTGAAGGTCGAATCTATATGGAGCCTGAGACTCTGAAAAAAATTATGGCTGGCGATCATAAAAAGGGAGATGTGCTGGGAATAGCGCGTGTCGCGGGTATTATGGGGGCAAAGAAGACGCCAGATATCGTACCTTTATGTCATCCGATTATGATTACTGCAGTTGATGTTGAGTTGACCCCTGAGCCTGAAAATAATTCGGTCTACTGCAAGGCGGTAGTGCGATGCAAAGGCAATACCGGTGTCGAGATGGAGACGCTGACCGCAGTGCAGGTCGCGCTTTTGACAATTTACGATATGTGTAAGGCGGTAGATCGCGGCATGATGATGACTGATATTGGGCTGTTGTCGAAATCGGGCGGTAAGTCTGGTTCGTGGCGCCGTTCCACATAATTGCCTCCGTTTGATTGAGTGCATGCATAATTGTTTAAGAGGTGGTTTATGGAAATTGACGTAAAATTTTTTGCTAGTTTGCGTGATCGTATGGGGCGTACCAGCGATAAAGTAACGTTTGATAAGCAGGCTGCAACAGTCGCAGAGGTCTGGGAGCAGGTCTCCTCTGAGCCGATGCCCAGTAATATATTGGTGGCTGTGAATAAGGAATATACTGATTTGAGTCAAGAGCTCAAGAGTGGTGATGAAGTTGCCTTCTTCCCGCCTGTGACTGGAGGGTAAGAAAGATGAAAGTCGTTGTTCAGGATGAAAAACTCGACCCATATCAAGCGATCGCACACCATGAAACTACAGAATTGGAGTCAGGGAAGCATGGCGGTGTCGTCAGTTTTGTTGGCACTATGCGTGACTTCAATGACGGTGAGGATGTTTCCGCAATGAACCTGGATCACTACCCTGGGATGACGGAAAAACACATCGAGCAGGTATGCCAGGAGGCGATGGATGGCTGGGATGTGATGGATGTGCTGGTGGTTCACCGTGTGGGTGATATGTATCCATCAGATCCAATTGTGCTGGTGGCGGTATGGTCTGCACACCGTGCAGCGGCATTTGATGCCTGTCGTTATGTGATTAATTATCTGAAAGAGCGCGCGCCTTTCTGGAAATGTGAAGTGACCACCGAGGGTAAGAAGCACTGGGTAGAGCATAACTCAGAGGACCCAGGTGTCGCCAAGAGCCGCTTGAAATCAGCGTAAATTATCTGCTGACGAAATTTAATCGTCTTAATTAAAAAGGCCTGAGTGAGATAGTCACCCGGGCTTTTTTGTTTGATTTATATCATTTTATTTTATAAATAGATTATTCTGTTGTTTTCGCGAGAAGGGTGGATCATAACTTTGGGCTAATGATCGTACGTAAAGGGTCGATATCTATGAGATCAAAAGCCAACCATGGAGGGTTGAAAGATGGAACGAATCACTATGTCTTTAGAGTCCGGACTTGCAGGACAATTCGATGAATTTATTAATAGTCACGGATACACCAATCGCTCAGAAGCGATGCGTGACCTGATACGTGAGCGTCTTGAGAGTGAGCGGCTGAAAAAGTGGGAAGACGGCCACTGTGTTGCGACGCTGAGTTATGTCTACAATCATCATGAATGGGAATTATCGAGTCGTATCACGCGTGCTCATCATCACAGCCATGAGTTAAATATTGCCAATACCCATATTCATCTTGATCATGACAATTGTCTGGAGATCGCAGTGATGCGAGGTTCGGTCAAGGCTGTGCGAGAGTTTGCAAGTACAATTATGGCCGAGAGAGGGGTGCGGCATGGCAAGCTTGGTATGATTCCTGTGGATATAACAGAAGAAGGGCATAATGGCCATGCAGTGCCGCATCTGCATAGCCATCCCATGACATGACTTTATAGAGACTGGATGACGTTAATAATGAGAGAGAAAGAGCAAAGTACCCGGATTATATTTGTACGACATGGGGAGACCGATTTTCCACTCAATCGACTATATTGTGACGACAAGGAATCTCCTGCGCTAAATAAGGCGGGTTTGGTTCAGGCTGAAGCGGCTGCAGTTCGCTTGTCACATGTTTCGGTTGATGCGATTTATGCCAGTCCTGCTCAGCGTACACAGATGACTGCCCAAGCATTCGTTGATAAAAATGGCGGTAATATAATTACCTGTGATGCCTTTTTGGAAAGGCGGTTTGGTGAGTGGGATGGCCTCTATTTTGATGAAGTCGAAAAAAATTACCCAGAGGAATATCGGGCCTGGAAAGAGGATCCGCTTAATTTTTCACCACAGGGGGGGGAAACGATTGGTGATTTACTGGCGAGAGTAAAGGGTGCTGTTAATGATATTTTAGCGGCGCACACTGGGGAAACAGTGGTGATTGTGGCGCATGTAGGGCCTATTCGCGTAATGATGGCGGATGCGCTGAAAATGCCGCTTGAAGGCTATCGTCAACTTAGAATTGATTATGCTTCTTCATCGGCCATTGATTTTGGCGGTCGGCAAAATAATATCGTTTATCTTAATAGAGTTTAATTCTTTTATTCGCTCCATTTCGGGAGTTATTCTGAGTGGCGCATCTAGTCTTAAAGGTTTTATTGCTTAGTGCCGATAATAGATGTATGGAACGTGCAGTATTTTAAGATTATATCTTTAAAAAATTTTATGTGGGCCTTGTACGATTTATTATCGTTGTAAATCAGCGAGATCTGGGTGGGCTGCAGTTAATATGTAAAAGGATTGAGTGTTGACATATGATTGGCCTGTTGCTATAAATAGCCCAACGATAGAATTTGTTTTAAATGTGCGGATATAGAGGGAAGCTTTTGTCCGTTAACCTGCAAGCGACTGCGTCTAAGGAAGACAGGCCAGTGTTTGCGATCGACAATTGCTTCCAAAAATAACTAGGGGGTTTTAATGAAAATTCGTAATACAATTAAGGGTTTAGCTTTGGTAGGCGCGACCGCGGCACTGTTGCCGCTTGGTAACGCAATCGCTGGTGGGCCTGGTTTTGATAGTATTGAGGTGAATACAGGTAGCACTGGTGATCTTGTTGGTTGCCCAGCAACAGCGACTTGTACTCCTCTCATTTCAGGTGAAGGTTTTTTGCAGCAGGAAGTTACTTTTGGTGCTGACACTTTTATTCAAACCGTGATCATTGATCCGCTTGTCGCTGCTGCAACGGCCAATGTCGATGTGACGACCCTGGCTTTCTCTGATATCACTTTTATTCAGATGGCGGGTTCGAGTAATGGTATTAAAGGACTGCAGACGTTGAAAGACGACCCCTTAAATACTAATCCAGCTGACACGACTGGGAATCTATTTTCTGGGACCACTGAGTTGTTGATCGGTTCGTGGGCTGAGGAAGTCGGTAAGGAAAATCTTAATGTGGTTCAGAGCTTCCGCGATAACGGCGGAACTGGTACAGCTATTGGAGCTGCAGGCGCCACTCAAACAGAAGATGATTTTGTCAATACCTTCAGCATGGGTGTTAACCTTGATGCTTCTGGTGGTGTTACCGGCAGAAAAATGGATATGGTGCAGGATGTTGGTATGAGTAACTCAACAGTTAGCTCACCTGGCGATGACTTTCAGCGATTTGTGATCGCGCAGCGCAGTGGTGACGTATTGACTTCTGGGGGTTCTCTTACCCTTCAACCAGTGGCAACTTCTCCTGGTACGGGTGGTACGGTTTCTTGGGCTGCAGCTGACGACGTGATGATTGCCTGGATTGGTCAGAGAGTTGGTCTGGGTGGTCTGGGTTCATCTACTTTCGGTTTCGAAAGTGTTAATAATATTACTACTGCTGATGTTAAAAGCACTTTCTCTACTAGCGCTACTGATGTAACGGCTGCTCCTTTTGCCTGGGATGCCGGAAGTTTCGGTCCTGCTCCGGTAATGCCGTAGTCAAAATTGCTCTCGTAATAGAGATATAGTGATTTTAAGGGGCCTTTGGCCCCTTTTTTGTTTTATGCCTGTGATTATTTGTGTAGGATTGATGTTTGTATTTTGTTTTATGTGAAAAGATAATGGACTGATTAGGGCATGTTGAGTGATATAGCAATAAAAAAAATATTATCGCGAGTAGTATCTACCATTGTGTTGATCTGTGGAGTTCTCATCGGGGGGCAGGCAGTATCGGCAGATGATGAGTCATCTCTTTCAGGCAGAGAGATTGTCGCTAAGTGTGGGATAAAGCACGCGGGAGTCGATCAGCGTTCACGTTTGACTGTAATATTGCAAAATCCCCAACAGGGCACTGAGAAGCGAAGTGTTTATCGTCGCTACTGGAAAAGCTACGCAGGGCAGGATGGTGTTTTTGATAAGATGTTGCTCTTCACTGAATATCCACCGGATGCGGTAGGTTCGGCATTTATGAGGGTTGCATATGATTCTAAAACTGGAAAAGAAGCAGACCAGTGGATCTATTTACCGCTATTAAAGAAAATACGCAGAGTCACTATCCGTGATCCTGGTGATAGTTTTTTGAATTCAGATCTTTCATATGCGGATGTGGCACAGCGCCCGCTTGCTGCCGATCACCATAATTTCCTTGGGGTGAAACTGCTTCAAGAGATGGAGTTTTACCAGGTGGAAAGTATTCCAGTGGGTAAGAATGATATATATGCCAAGCGTGTACAGTGGTATTTGAAGAGTGAGAGCTGGGATACTTGTGTGAGTGCACGAATTGACTATTACACGAAAGAAGGAGCGCTGGCTAAGGTTCAGTTTAATAAGTGGCAGCAGGTTAATGGGGCATGGATCTGGGATCGTGTCCTGGTGCGAAACACATTGACAGGTCATGTTTCAGTATTCGTGGTAAGTGATGTAGAGGTGGATGTGGGACTAATTGATAGTCTTTTTTCAGCGAGAACGTTGCGTGTGGGCCCTAGGGCGCTGGATAAGAAAAATGCTGGTCGAGGTAAGTAATCTATGATGAATATTGTTTCTTCAACGTCACCAATTCGAAGTGGTTGCAAAGTAAGGAAGGATAATTTATCTGCTGTAATGGTAACCGCTGTTTGTTTTATTGCCTTGTTATCTACATTTGAGGCTAAGGCGGAAGGGATTAATTCACCGGGTGTATTAACAGGTAAAGAGTTGATAAGTCAGTGTGGTTATAAGTTTGCGGGTAAAGATCAGATATCCACTTTCACTGTTACTCTGAAGGATGCAGGCGGAAATAAAAAGAAAAGCATTTATCAGCGTTATTGGAAGGATTATGCTGGCAAGGGGGATGTGCTAGAAAAAATGATGCTCTTTACGGAGTTTCCTCCTGATTCTAAAGGGGGAGCATTTATGCGGACAGCATTTACATCTGAGTCGGGTAAGAGTGCTGAGCAGTGGATATATTTACCTGTGCTAAGAAAGATTCGTCGAGTGACGATACGTGATCCCGGCGATCGATTCTTGAATTCAGACCTAACCTATCAGGATGTAAGTTTCCGACCCATTGAAGACGATGAGCATTTCTATGTGGGTATGGAAGAACTTGATGGTAAAACTTTATATAAGGTTGAGAGCACTCCGCGTTCAAAGGGCGGCTTGTATTCAAAGCGTCTGTTTTGGATTGAAAAGGGCGGTGATGCTGATGGATGGGGGCAGTGTGTTGTTAAAAAAATAGCATACTACGATAGTAAGGGGATTTTGTTGAAAGAGCAGTTGCTAGATTGGCAAAAGGTGGGTGGTGCCTGGATGTGGCGACGGGTGGTAGTGACAGATTTGCAGGAGAGGCATGAGTCGGTATTTGAGATGAGTGAAGTCGAAGTTAATTCTGGATTAAGCGATCGTCAGTTTTCGAAAAGAGCTATGAAGTCAGGTGTAGAAGTTCGAAGTCGTTAATTAGCGCTAAAAGACGCGTTCTTTCAGAAAAGGCCATGTGATGACATGGCCTTTTTTTATGATGGTTGACATTGTATAACAATTGTTATACAATGTGATACTTGAAATATTTAAGTCTGAGGCTTGGAGGTCGAAAATGGAAGATAGACGTGAGGGTGTTCGAGAAGCGATGGTTGAACGAGGTTCTTCTATGCGTCAGAAGGCGCTATCAATCGCGGCCAAGAGGAAGCAGGAGTATCTTGGTGCGCGAGTTCCCAAAGTACTGCGCGAAAAAATTTTGATGAGAGCAGATATGCTTGGAATTCCTGTATCTATCTTGATCAGGAATATATTGACTGATTATATAGAAAATCTTGCAGATGAGGTTCCATTCGAAGAGCTGGCATCGGCTAGATTAAGGGAATCTGATGACAAGAATAAGAAGGTATTCGATGAAGTGATTGGATGGGAAAAATTGACGCTAAATAAAGAAGTGGTATGTACATGTTGCACTAAACAGCTCAATAAGGGCGATGAGGTAGTGTTTGGAATAGTGCCGGGTAAGAGTCATGTGATTTTATGCAAACAATGCAAGTCATTAGAAGGAATCGGATAAATTTAGCCCTGTCTACCAGGGCGCTGACAATAGTGCTAGCTTTAGTGAGTGTAATTACATCCTGGGGGGTTGTAGCAAATGAAGATAGAGAAAACGGCTATTTTGAAAGGTTTATCGATGACTGGACATTTAATGGTTATTTAAAGAATGAAACAGCGTATCGGTTTCGTGAACCTAGGTCTATAACCAAAATTAGAAATATATTGTCATTGAGCGGACAATATACTGCAAGCTCGAATACTTCAGTGACATTCTCAGGTTGGACCTACTACGATCATGCATACGACCTTTTTGACTATGAAACCATTTCAGCAAGGTCTGTTCGAGATGAGTCTCAACCTTTAGTTTTTGTCGATAATCTTGATCAAGAAAAAGATTCACCTGGCGCTGAACTCAGGGAATTATATTTAGACATCTTTACCGACAACATGGACATTAGGCTTGGTAAGCAATTCGTTGTCTGGGGTGTCCTTGAAGGCATGCGCCTGACAGATGAAATTAATCCGATGGATTTTCGAGAGTTAATATTGCTTGATCTACTTGATTACCGTGTCCCATTATGGACCGCAAAGGTAGACTATTACGCTGAGGTGGCAACATGGCAGTTTTTATGGATTCCAGATTTAAAATTTCATGAGCCCGCTCCCCCTGGTTCTGAATGGGAGTTGCTACAGAATGTACCCAATACGACAAAACCTGATTCAAGTAAATTAAGAAACTCTGAAGTTGGTATCAGGTACACGAAAGAGATTCTGGGAACAGAAGTTGGGCTTAGTTATTTGTATACCTGGGATGATTTTCCAGTTGTCTTCAGAACATCAAAGATAGCTAGTACTGAAGAGCCAACATTTTTTCCAACCTATACTCGTATAAATATGTATGGTTTGACCTTCGTGACACCAGTTGGCGGAAATATTGTCAAAGGTGAATTTGTATATGTGCCAGATAAATATTTTGGTTTGGAGAACGATACGGATATTGATGGTGATGGCTTTTTAGATTCTGATGGTATTCTACAAAAAAAACATATTCGTTGGGGGCTGGGTCTCGATGTGAATATGTGGGGGATGGATATCTCTCCCGCGATTGCTCAATGGATAATTCTTGATTATGATCCCGTGCTTTTTCAGGACGAATTCGACACATCTTTAGCCCTTTTTATTCGGAAGCCAATGCCAGAAAAGTCAGCAGTGTTTCAATTGCTGTACATTAATCTTCTAAATGCAAGAGAGAGCTACGTAAAGCCTAAAATTACTTTTGATGTGACTGATCATTTTCAGATCGCAACAGGTATGGATGTGTTTTACGGGAGTTCATCAAAGCTGGGTGTCGAGGCTCAACAGGGGCGGGTATTTGGTGCAACTGCCGATACCTCAGTTCAGAACGCGCAATTTTTTGGTAATTTTCACAACAACTCCAGATTGTTTATGGAGTTTAAATATACATTTTAGTGTGTGTAATTTAGCAAATTTTAGATAAGGATGATTTATGTGGGATAGATTATATAGGTATGTCATTGGCTATCCTAAGATAATAGTAATCACGTTGATGTTGTTTACACTATTTTGCGCGATGCAGCTGGACAAGTTGCAATGGGAGACTGATGCGCGTGTGTATTTACCCAAAGGGCACCATGCCATTATTTATGATGAGATCGTTGCAGACACATTTGGTGTAAAGAACTCTATATTGATTGCGGTCGTTAATGAGGAAAAAGGTGTCTATAACTCAGAAACATTGGGGCGTGTCGCTCGAATAACTGAACAGGTTGCTAAACTTCCAGGTGTTTCGGCAAATCGTGTAATTGATGTTATGTCTATTTCAACCGCAAGTGCGTTTGTCGGTGATGAGGAATCACTTGGAACAGAACGCCTCATGAGTAAGCTTCCAGAAACACAAGAAGAATTCGATAAGCTACGTGATTCAATCGATCGTAATTCTGATCTTTTTGTAGGAAATATTATTTCTGAGGATGGTAAGGTTGCCATTGTTCGAGCAAAGCTTAAGGAGGGAATAGCAAACAGATATAGTACATACTGGGCAATTAAAACGATGCTGAATAGCGAACGTGGCCTGGATAGTGACTGGAGTGGCGGTTGGAGTGACTCATCAGAGTGGAATAATGGTAAGTGGGATAGCGATAAAAAAGGAGCTCCAAAAAGTAGCAAAGAAACGTGGCCAGTGGGAATGGAGCCAGATAATCTTGAAAAAGTCATAAGTGCAGATGAAAATGGCGATGTGTTATATATGGCAGGTCGCCCAGTTATTGAAGTGAGCTCGGGTTTGAGTGCACTTAAAGATATTCAGGTGATGATTCCATTGCTGTGCGTAACACTTTGCGTGATGCTATTTCTATTTTATAGGACATGGCGCGGTGTGTTTGTTCCAATGTTAGTAATTACATGTGCGGTAATCTGGACGATGGGTACCATGGCATTTTTGAATATACCAATGTACACAATATCGACCATGCTTCCGGTGATACTTGTTGCGGTTGGAATTGGAGACTCAATGCATGTGATGAGTCGATATTATGACCATGTTTTGAAAAATCCATATGGTAAATCAGGTGAAATTGTTACAGGAGTAATGGTTCAGTTAGCGCCGCCGTTGATAACGACAACAATTACTACCGTAATCGGTTTTCTCGCGCTTTTATTATCAGACATGCCGCCTTTTAAAATATTCGGATTGTTTACTGTGCTGGGAATAATATATTGCTGGCTACTATCGGTTGTACTGGCACCTGCGGTACTAACAATGCTGAAGCCAAAGGTTGGAGACTATCTGAAGAAGAAACGGTCTTTAAGAGTGCATGATGAAGATAGTAGTGTTGGGCGATTTCTTGTTGGTTGGGGTCGTTTTGCGACACGCAATAGCAACGTGACGCTAGTAGCGGTATTGCTTGTATTAATAATATCTGCGTTTGGCGCCAGTAAAATGTACGTGAATTCGAGCTGGATGAGTGATTTTAGCAAAGAGAGTGAGGTTTCCGTCGCAAATGATTTGATAAATAATAGGATGGATGGCTCGATATTTCTGAATGTTGTGATTGAGGGGCGTACACCCGGAGCGCTTAAATCACCAGAGTTATTGAGAAAGATTGAGGGTATGCAGGAATATGTTGAGCAGCATGCGCTTGTTGGTGACTCTATTTCTATCGTTGATTATCTCAAGAGTGTTAATAAAAATCTTAACGCAGGTAATGATGAATACGATCGAATGCCAGAAACTGAAGCTGAAATAAATGAATTTCTTTTTCTATTGTCGATGTCTGGTCGGCCTGATGAGCTGGATGAAGTGATTGATTATGATTACCGACAGGCTAATGTTTCATTTCTAATTAAGACGGATGAGACGCTGTATCTTAAAGAAATTATTGCAAAGGTAAATGGCTACGTGTCGCAAGAAATGACTGGTTTTGATGTCGATGTGAACATGGCCGGTTCTGCAAATAACTCTTATATCTGGGCTGACTTACTTATAGATAGTCAAGTAATGGCAGTACTACTATCAAAGGCTGGAATTTTAATAATAGCAATATTGTTATTCCGTTCAGTAATTCTGGGTTTGCTTACTGTGATACCGGTTACGGCAACAACGTTCATAGTTGCTGGTGGAATTGGAATGCTGGGCATACCACTTGATGTATCGACGGCACTAGCAGCTGGTGTGGCAATTGGAGTAGGTGTGGATTACGCCGTACACTACTTATATAAATACAGGGATGAGATGCGGAATTCATTGGGACATGATGCGGCCGTGACCGAGTCAATGCGGAGTGTGGGAAAAACCGTTGTATATAATGCGGCCGTAGTAACTTCCGGATTTATGATATTGCTTGCATCACAATTTCCTCCGCATATTAAACTTGGTGCATTTGTAAGTACGTATATGGTGATCAGTTGTTTAGCGGCCTTAGTGCTACTTCCTCTATTGCTGACTTTGATCAAGACGGGACATCAAAGTAAGGCAGCTTAATTTGTTTAATTTAGGCATTAAATGGCTATCGCAGCTTACCTTTATTATTTTCGTGTTGGTAAGTAGCGCCACCATGGCCGAAGTTCGTTGGAGTGTATCACCTGTACTTGGTGTATATAGTCCAGACTTGGGCCTTATCAATGATAAAGTACTTGGTGCAAGTTTGCCGGTATCTGGTGAACTATTGTTTCAAGATGGAGGCGGTCCACGCCAGGTTCGATATGATGTGGACAATCCTCTTTCAAGGATAAAGTATGGTGCTGAGGCTGGCGTTGAGTTTCGCATGGAACTAAGTCAGAGAAATCATTTTGTAATAGGGCTGAGTTCCTGGGAAGGGGGGAGTACGTCGCGTGTAAGAACGACATTACCCTTTCAGGGGAGGCTTACAGGCACCATATATACTCGTCGTGCAAGTATCGCATACCTTCAATACTATCTCGGGTGGCGTAGGGATCTGGTCAAAAAACATAAGAAATATAATATTTATAGCAGGGTCTTGTTAAACGAAGTATTTGATATTGATTTTCGTGAAAGCTTTGTATTTGAGTTTACCGACACATCAAGTGATGGTGCAACATTTAAGCGAATCGCAAAATTAGAAACCCAGGCAACAGGCCACATGATGCTTCAGCCAGCGGTAGGTGGTGAATTTTTTATGCGTGACTGGCTATCAGTCGGTGTTGATTTAGGTTATGCCTTTGGTTTGAATAAGTTCGAACTAGGAAATGCAAATGCTAGTGATGATTTTCAAGCTCAGGACACAGTATCGATACAGTATCCGACAGGCGCTTTAGGTGATGGTAGCAGAAAATTGGGTTATTTAGCAGACGAACAAGATGGTGGGTATAAGAAGATGGAACTTGATATGAACGGCTGGCGCGCACTATTTAAAATAAATATCTACTATTGATGACGGTTTTTTGATGCGCCCTTATATTATTAATTTTTTTATAATATCACTACTGTACTTGCCAGGGTCGGTGGTTGCTGTGGATAAGGGAAAAGTACCCGTTGAGGTAGAAAAGCAGACATCAAAGATGCTAGTTGAAGTTCAGCGTCAATTTGAAGCGGGTAATCTTTCTGCAGCACTGGCATTGCTCGATGGAATTCTAGCAGTCGATAAGAATAGCGCTGAAGCACATGCAAAGACAGCGGCCACTTTAATACAGATGGGGCGTGTGAATGAGAGCGTTGAACATTTAAAGAGCGCCGTTGAATTAGAACCCGGTAATATCGAGTACAATAAGTCATTGGCTTACTCCTATGAGTTCAGCTCCCAATATGAGGATGCGATTTATGCATATAGAAATATAATTGAACTAGCGCTGCCTGGTTCTGATGATTACGAAGAGGCAATTAAGAAGATCACTTTTCTGACTGCAAATAAACTTGCAAAGAGTGGAAATGTTGATAAGGCGTTACATGTGTTTCATGAGCTTGCTATAAAATATCCAGATGATTATTTGATTAGGTACAGTCTTGGGCTTAGCTACTTAATTTTAAAAGATATGGGTCAGGCATTAGTCGAGTTTAAAGAGGCTATTAGGCTTAATCCAAAGTATGTAAATGCATATCTAAATTTGGCGAGCATCTATGAAAATCAAGGAGAAGTATCGCTTGCGATTGATAGTCTTGAAACGGTGATAGCACTTGATTCTGAAAGTATGCAAGGGAAGGTTGCTAAAGAAAGGTTAGTGGCAATTGAAGCTAGTCTGAAGCCTGCAAAGGAAGCGTCACAAGTGCTTGATAAGGTTCAACGATATTTTGAAGCGGGTAACTTTCCTGAAGCGCTGAGATTACTTGAGCAACTCCTTGCGGTAGATAAAGATAATGCCGAAGCGCATGCTAAGGCCGGTGTGATTCTCGTGCGCATGGGACAGTTTCATGAGGGTATAGAGTATTTGAAGAGAGCGGTTGAGTTAGCACCTGAGGATGTTGCATACTATAAGTCATTGGCATACTCATATGAGTTTAAATTACACTATGATGATGCGATATTGAATTATAGAAAAGTAAGAGAGCTTGCATCAATTGGTTCCGTAGATTACGAACTGGCAAATAAGAAAATAGACTATCTTGCTGCGACCAAGCTGGCGCGCAGTGGGAGTGTGGATAAAGCATTGCCTATCTTCGATCAACTTGTTCAAAAATATCCAGATGATTTTTTGATTAGATATAGTCTTGGACTCAGCTACTTTTTTTTAAGAGAACTGGACAAAGCATTAGCCGAATTTGAAAAAGTCATTGAGCTTAATTCGAAACATGCAAACTCTTACTTGAATTTGGCGAGTATCTATGAAAGTCGAGGTGAGATATCTCAAGCGATTGAGAGTCTCGAAACTGTGGTTTCACTTGATCCTGAAGGTTCGACTGGAAAGAGGGCGAAGGAACGTTTAGGCATTATTGAGGCAAATTTAATTGCATCTAGTGGTAATCATCAGGATGCCCTCGATATTTTAAAAGATGTTATCGAAATTAATCCTAACAGTATACCTGCACTCATGTTAATGGGGCGATCATATACTCAGCTAGGGAGAATTGAACCCGCAGAAGAGAGTTATCAAAAGGTTTTGGCATTAGCCCCAAATCAATTGGAGGCAAAATCCCAGCTTGCCGGGCTGTATTTGATGTCTAAACGGGTGGGGCAAGCAATCGACTTGCTAGAAAAAATTGTTATTGAGGGTGCGGGCACAAAATATGCTGATGAGGCTGGTAAGACGCTAAAAAATATTAGTGGTGAAGATGTTTTTGAGAAGATGACAGCCGAGGAAAAAACGGAAGTTATTGAGGAATTTCTTTTAGACAGGATAAGTCGGAACCCAAAGGATATCGAGGCGCATTTCAAATTGGCTCAGTTTTATACGCAGGCAAAGCGTAAAGATGAGGCATATGAATCAATATCAAAAGCAGCGATGTTAAGCCCAGATAGTCCGCAGATTTTCAGAATTAAAGCGACGATTGCAAATGACCTGGGTAAATTCGATGAGGCAATTTTATCATATTCGAGAGCGATAATGCTCTCAACGGACCCAGAAAAGGCAGATGCAATGGCCAGTTCTCTCCGCCTGGCAATGGCAAGAAATAGTTTTAATGAGGGTAGACTGGGTATTGCAGAGCGTGAGTTCAAGGAAATAATTGTAGATAAGCCTGATAACGTTCTGGCCTATTTTTATCTGGGTTTAATCTATTCACGTGAGGAATCATTTTTGAAGGCGGTAGATTCCTATGAAAATGTAGTGAGGCTTTCCCCGGGGAATTTTGGCGCACGTCTGAATCTTGCGGGAACACTTGAGCGTTTAAATCAGGAAGAAGATGCAATTAGCGAATATCGTAAAATATTACAGGAAAATCCAGATGAAAAGCTTGCGAGTGATGTTAAGGCCAGATTGTTTGCGGCAGAAAAGAAAATAAAAGGAATGACCGCGAGCATGGGTTATGCCATGTCATATGATGATAACTCAGTAGCGGATGATGCCGTTGTTAGTGATAGTGATGAGATTCGTTCGGACCTGTCATTTAATCTCGCATACCAATATAAAATGCAGAATGGTATTCGCTTGCGCCTTTCATCGTCGCCGAGGTATTCGACTTACCATAAAGGGCAGTTTGATTTTTTGAATACAAGTAACAGTCTGTCAGCAACCGTTACACCCGGGCGATATACAATGGTTGGGGGCTATACAAAAAGAACTTCCAAAGGGTTGCTGACCGAGCTGCGTAGTAGTTCAGCCGATGTGCTGTTTGCTGAGGTCATGACGAGAGCTAAATTCAGAAAGATTTATGATATTTTTTCAGATGAGAAAGTAATGACTGGTTTTACACTGACATCATCAAAAACAAACTTTGACTCTGAGTCGGATTCTCTTTTTAGTGCCCTGTCATATAATCTGGGTGCTGATATTAGTCAGAGTCTTGATGAGCGATCGAATGTTAAACTAGGTTATAGTTATGTTCGGAATGATAATGCCGAAGTTTTAGCGAGTGATTATGCTTATCGTAGTCATCAGTTGAATTTACGACTGGAACGTCGATTTGAAAGTGGAATTACTGGTAATGTTGGCTATGGTTATACGATCCGTCGGTATGTAAATCGGGATTCATTTGTCCAGCAGTATCGAAAAAATAATACTCATAATCTCTCAGGCGGGGTTGCTTATTGGGTGGGCAGAAAGATTAGATTGTTTGCAAACTATGCTTATAGTAAAAGCACATCAAATCTGGATATTACGACTTCGTTAACGAGGGATCAATTTTTTAATCAGGGGCTGCGGCCTCAGAGCACTTCTTTAACGGGGTCTGATAGAAATTCTATAACAGCAGGTTTCAATCTGCTGTTATAGATTCTATGCGCTAGTCTCTTAGGGCGTTGAATGCCGTTACTGCCCATGCCAGTGATGCCCCTGCAAATAGAGTCAGTACCATCAGGCCCTGCCCGAATATAGCAAGGTCGGGCGTCGTGCTCAGTACTGCACGTATTGCATCGACAGCATAGCTAATGGGATTTGCAGCGGAAATCAGCTGGATCCAGTCCGGCATGAACTGCTCGGGCACTAGCGCTGATGAAAAAAAGATCAGTGGTAATGTCATCAGGTTACCGATCATCACCAGTGGCTCTTCACGTTGCAATGCGATTGCAAAACCATTTGAAAGCGCGGCAAAACCAACGCCTAATAGAAAGACAATCAACATCGCCATCAGCAGATAGATGGGGTTCATGTTGAGTGTGGCGCCCAGTATCCACGCAACCAGCAGCATAATGACGGCCTGTGCGATAACCTGTGCCGAAGAGTGCAATACGCGGCTAAGTACAATTGCAACACGTGACACCGGTGAGACCAGCATCTTGTCAACGGTACCGGCAGTGATCTCACGTAACAGGCTAACACCAGACCACGAAGAGCCAAATAGTACGGTCATCACCAGGATGCCAGGGACCATAAAGCCCATGTAATCCTGCTCGCCGAGTTGGACAAAGTCTTTGAATAGCTGCCCAAAAATCAGCAGCCAGATGAGTGGTTGGATCAGTGTGAATAGTGTCCACATCGGCATGCGCATAGTGATGCGCATGTATTTATTAAATAGGTGCCATGTATCTGCAAGCATGGATTATTTCTCTCCGCCGTCTCTGTTTTTGTTCCATTCGTTATTTTGCCAGTCTCCCTGTTGTGACTGGTCCCACTTCTGTGACTTATGTTCGCCAGAAGTGTTGTTACCGCTTTGCTGCTCTGGCCATTGTTTTCCTTCCGACCACGCTCCATTCTGCTGGGCCTCTTCCCTTTTTTGATCACCTGGATTGACGCCGCTGTTTTCTTTAGCCCAATCACTATTTTTCCATGCTTGATTATCATCACCGCCCTCTGAATCACTGTCACCCTCACCCCATTGGCTCTTCCACTTGCCGGTGTTGCCACCCTTGCCAGCCCATTGCTTCCACCACTCATCGCCTTCTTCTTCCTTGGTATCAAGTATGCTGGTGCCAGTATATTTAAGGAAGACATCATCCAGCGTTGGACGCGATAGCGACAGGTTGGCTATCTTTGCATCGTTATCGGTAGCTACTGCCATCAATGCGGCCACGTTGGCGCCGCCATCTTCGACATACAGATGTAGTTTGTTATCTTCCCAGGTCGTGCCCTTGATGTAGGATTGCTGCTGGGCGTAATGAAAGAATGCCTGTTCATTTTTACCGACATCATCAAAGGTCACCGTGATTGAATCCCCATGGATGCTATTTTTCAGTGCGTCGGGAGTATCGATCACCTGTACCTTACCGTTGTTGATGATTGCAACCTGATGTGACAGGTTGTCTGCCTCTTCAAGGTAGTGAGTGGTCAGTAGGATCGTTAGGCCAAACTCCTTGTTGAGTTTGTCGATGTGTTTCCACAGGATCTTTCGGTTCTTGATATCGAGCCCCAGCGTCGGTTCGTCCAGGAATAGAATCCTGGGGCGATGAATCAGCGCGCAGGCGATATCGAGTTTTCTACGCATCCCACCCGAATAGGCGCTAACAAGATTATCGATGCTATTGTCGAGTTCAAAATAGCTTGAGAGCTCTTCGATACGTGCATTAATATCGGCCTTTTTCATACGATATAGGTGGCCCTGCAATACCATGTTCTCGCGTCCGGTCAGGAAGTAATCGATACCGGTCTGTTGTGCCACGACGCCAATCGCTTGTCTAACTTCAAGCGAGTGAGTGTCGACATCGTAACCAGAGACGATCACATTACCGTCATCAAAGCCACATAGCGTCGAGGCCGCGCGTATCGTGGTGCTCTTGCCCGCGCCGTTAGGGCCGAGCAATGCCATGATCTCGCCCTCTTTTACCTCAAGATCGAGTGCATCGACGGCTCTGTTGTCGGGGGGATAGATTTTGGTCAGACCTTTAATCTGGATCGCAAGGTTTGTCATTGTTGTCTATTCAGCCATTTTGTCAGTGATAATATGCGGAGCGTATAGTATATCTCTATTTTTCGGCAAATCATAAAGCAGCTGAAGAGCAGCTTGGTTATAATGACAGGTTACGATTTTAGTGATGAAATATTGGGTGGTAGCTTGATGCGCGTACTTGGAATTGAGACCTCCTGTGATGAAACCGGTGTTGCGATCTATGACGCCAAGCGCGGTCTGCTTTCTGACATGCTCTACAGTCAGGTGGCGATGCATGCTGAATATGGTGGGGTAGTACCAGAGCTGGCGTCTCGCGACCACGTGCGCAAACTGTTGCCGCTGATCCGTGAGGCGATGCAGCAGGCCGATACCACGCGAGAGCAGATCGATGGCATCGCCTACACCGCAGGGCCGGGGCTGGTGGGCGCGCTGCTGGTGGGGGCCGCCGTTGGCCGTAGTCTCGCCTGGGGATGGGATGTGCCAGCGATTGGTGTTCACCATCTCGAAGGACACCTGTTGGCACCGATGTTGGAGGCGAATCCACCTCCGTTTCCGTTCATCGCACTACTGGTCTCGGGTGGTCACACCATGTTGATTACGGTCGAGGCTGTTGGGCGCTATAAAATCATCGGTGAATCGCTCGATGATGCCGTTGGCGAGGCCTTCGATAAAACTGCCAAATTGCTCGATCTCGGATACCCCGGCGGACCGGCGCTGGAGCAGATCGCCAAGAATGGAGACTCAGAGAGGTTCAGGTTCCCTCGACCGATGACCGATCGCCCCGGCCTCGACTTTAGCTTCAGTGGCCTGAAGACCTTTGCGATGAATACCCTGCACGCCAATGAGATGGATGAACAGACTCGTGCCGACATCGCGCTTGCCTTTCAGACCGCTGCGGTAGAAACGCTGGTGATCAAGTGTCAGCGTGCTATCCGTGAGACGGGTATCAAGCAGCTGGTAGTCGCCGGAGGGGTTAGCGCGAATAGTGCGCTGCGTCAGCGACTCGACAGGATGGCGCTGAAAGAACGGGCACAGGTTGCCTATCCACGCCTGAAATTCTGTACTGATAATGGCGCGATGATCGCTTATGCCGGTTGTTTGAGATTACAGGCGGGGCAGATGGAACCCGCGATGTTTGAGGCGCGGGCACGTTGGCCGATCGACACGCTGGTTGGGTTATAGCTGCCAGTTTAAGTGTGGATTAAGCGTCTTCTGATTTAGTGGCGCCTGGGTCAGCGACCTTCTTTGTTCCGATCCGGGACTCGGTGCCTTGTAGCAAGTTCCTGATATTGGACTGGTGACGCCAGATCAGCAGCCCGCTCATGCCAATCATCATCACTAATATGGCACTATCTGGGCGATAGAGCCAGCAGATCAGTGGTGCGCTAAAGGATGCACAGAGCGCGGCCAGTGACGAGTAACGCAGCGTCGCGGCGACCAGTAGCCACACCGCGAGCACTGTCAGTCCCGCCAGCCATGAGATCGCAAGGATGATGCCGAGTGCGGTTGCCACTCCTTTGCCACCTTTGAAGCCGAAGAAAACAGGATAGAGGTGGCCAAGAAAGGCGGCGGCACCCGTGAGTGCAATCACCAGTGGTGACGCCCCCGTCAGGCTGACAGCGAGTACCGGTAGCAGTCCTTTGATCATATCGCCGAACAGTACAATGATGGCGATCTTTTTGCCGCCAAAACGCAGTACGTTGGTCGCCCCCGGATTGCCTGAACCCTGGTCGCGTGGATCCGGCAGGCCGGTGAGTTTGCAGGCGATGATCGCGGTGGAGAGTGAACCGATCAGATAGGCGAGGATGATGGCGATTGTGGCAATGATCATTGTGACGCTGGTTTATATGCTGCTAAACTGAATATATTGCTGATAGAGCCTGTATGATAGCACCTCGGATTCATTAAATTACACATATAATTATCTGCCCTTCGTTATGGACATAATCTACCTGCGTGACCTCAAGATCGAGACCATCATCGGTATCTTTGATTGGGAACGTGAAATCAAACAGACCATCAGTTTCGACCTCGATATGGCGACCGACATCCGCAAGGCGGCGGCAAGCGATGCGATTGAGGACACCCTTGATTACAAGGGAGTCTCCAAACGTATCATCGGTTTTGTCGAGGAGAGTAGCTTTCAACTGGTCGAGACATTGGCCGAAAGTGTTGCCGCGATTATCCTTGATGAATTTGATGTGCGCTGGGTGCGAGTGCGGCTCGACAAGGTAGGCGCAATCCGTGGTGCCAGCGGCGTCGGTGTCATTATCGAACGTGGAGAAAAGGGCTAATAATGGCGCAGGTTTACGTTGGCATTGGCAGTAATGTCGAGCGCGAGGCCAACATCCGTTCTGGGGTCGATGCACTACGTGAACAGTTTGGTGATGTTGCCGTTTCAACCGTCTATGAAAGTGCCGCCGTCGGTTTTGACGGTGATCCTTTTTATAATCTGGTTGCCCATTTTGAGACCGGTAGCACCCTTGAAGTACTGGGTGCAGCACTACGGCAGATAGAGGATGCCCATCAGCGTGATCGCAGCCTGCCGAGCTTTGGCCCGCGTACCCTCGATATCGACCTGTTGTTGTTTGATGATGTTGTGCTACATCAAGGCAAGTTGCAACTGCCTCGCGATGAGATCGAAAAACAGGCCTTTGTATTAAGACCATTGGCGGAACTCTCCGGAGAGTTGGTCCATCCGCTCAATGGTGAAACCTTTAGCGCGATGTGGCAGCGCTTCGATCAGTCGTCACAACCGCTGACCGCTGTCGCATTAGACTGGTAGTTCTTAATCACTCAGCGAACGTCCACCATCAACCGCGATGGTCTGGCCGCTGATATAATCTGCATCACGAATCAGAAATAGCACCGCGCGTGCGATGTCTTGCGGCGAACCCTGACGTTTCAGTGTAGTGCGTGAGAGGATGCGCTTCTTGGTGACATCATCGATACCTTTTTCTGGCCAC
Source organism: uncultured Gammaproteobacteria bacterium (assembly GCA_945787155.1). Classification (GTDB taxonomy): domain Bacteria; phylum Pseudomonadota; class Gammaproteobacteria; order SZUA-140; family SZUA-140; genus SZUA-76. The sequence goes on from CALZHD010000011.1 coordinate 26,051, forward strand.
ATGATCGCGCCGGGTGCGATGGCATTCACTCGAACCTCTGGCCCCAGTTCGCGCGCCAACGCCTTGGATAACATCACCAGCCCCGCCTTCGCAGTGCAGTAGACCGGGTGCTCCTTGAGGGGGCGCTCGCCATGGATATCGACGATGTTGATGATGCAGCCGCGTTGTTGTCTGAGGTGTCGCGCCGCAGCTTGCGACAGAAAAAACGGCGCCTTCAGATTGGTACCGAGCAGATCATCCCACTGTGCCTCGGTGACACTGCCCATTGGTGTTGGGTAGAAGGTCGAGGCGTTGTTGATTACCACATCAAGGCGCTTCCAGCGTGATGTCGCATCTTTTACTACAGAGGCAAGTTTGGCTGTCTGCATCAGGTCCGCCTGGATCAACACCACGGAATCTTCACGCAGCTCATTGAGTTCATTTTGCAGTGCGCGCGCCTCTTTATGGGAGGTGTGGTAGTGCAGGGCGAGGTTCATCCCTTCACGATGCAGCGTACGTGCGATAGCGGCGCCGACACGTCGTGCCGCACCCGTGATCAGCGCTACATTGCCGGAAAGATCGCTACTGTTTTCGCTCACTGCATCCCCTGTTTGTAACTCTGTTAAAATAACGCGAACAACCCTGATGCTTCAGGGAGACGACTATAAAGAGTATAAAGCAAAGTGAATCGAAACAGGCCAAATTCTCAACAAGGACAGCTGAAACTGGGCGAACTAGACGAACAGACCATCGCTCACAGTGCGCAGCTTGGCCAGCTGATCATCGATGAAATTGAGCAAAAAGGGGACAAGATTCCATTTGTCCGTTTTATGGAACTGGTCCTGCATGCCCCCGGTCTTGGTTATTACAGTGCCGGCGCACATAAAATTGGTGCCGCCGGTGATTTCATCACTGCGCCGGAGATCTCACCGCTCTTTTCGCACTGCATCGCACGCCAGTGCCAACAGGTGATGGACGGCAATGACGGGATGGATATCCTCGAGGTCGGTGCGGGATCGGGTGCGATGGCGTGTGAAATTCTGCGTGAACTGGAAAGGCTGGCATCTCTGCCCGGGCACTATTACATCCTCGATCTCAGCGCTGACCTGCGTGAGCGTCAACGCGAATGTCTGCAGCGTGAGGTGCCACATTTACTGGCGCGTGTGGTATGGCTCGACGCCCTGCCAGAGAGTGGCTTTAGCGGCGTCGTGCTGGCGAATGAACTACTCGATGCGATGCCGATACACCTTGTCCGTTTTGATGTCGACAATCCAGTGGAGCGATATGTCGGCTGGGATGGCGAGCGCTTTGCGTGGTGCGATGGTGCACTGAGTGATCAGCGCCTTGCAGGTGCCATCGCCCATATCATCGCTGAGTGTGGCGCTGAAGAGTTCGATAGTGATTATGTTTCAGAGGTCAACCTCGCTGCGGTAGACTGGGTGCGCAGTATCGCAGCGATACTGGAACGTGGCCTGGTGTTGCTGATCGATTACGGTTTTCCACGGCGGGAGTATTACATACCGGAACGTAATCAAGGTACCGTGATGTGTCATTACCGCCATCAGGCGCATAGTGATCCACTGATCCTGCCGGGATTGCAGGATGTCACCGCGCATGTCGATTTCACCGCGATTGCCGAGAGCGCCGTCGATGCCGGGCTCGATGTCGCCGGTTACACCACACAGGCCCATTTTCTACTGGGTACGGGGTTAATGGAAGTGCTGGCAGCGGCCGCCGAGAAAAGCACCCACGAGCAGCAGGTGATGCAGGCGCAGGCGGTGAAAACACTGACCATGCCGCAGGAGATGGGCGAGTTGTTTAAGGTGATTGCGTTGACCAAAGATGTCGAGCCGGGATTGATTGGATTTTCGATGCTGGATGCGCGCGGACGATTGTAAGCCGAAGCTTAAGTATTGGGTGTCTAATGAATGATCTTCAAGCATTAAGGGACGTATAAATTTATGGGGGAGAATCAATCTAAGTTGTTGCGAGATAATTCAAAGCTTAAAAAGCTTATTAATGAATGTTCATTTTGTGGAAAAAAGGGATACAAGCCGGGAATATTAGAGACTGCACATGGGGAATATGGGGCTGGTTTGACGGTAAAAAAATATTTTGAAGAATTAGCGTTAAATAATAGTGGAGTCTGTAAAGCGTGTGAATTTATTTTAGCAAAAAACAGTAAGTAGCCCGGGCTGCATGAGGTTACTACATATTGTTGTATATCTGGCTTGTACTCTATGTGCATTGTTTGATGATAGCGGCTTTAAGAAAGTGCCTTGCAGGCCGATTATATAGTTTGAGCTATTAGGGTAAGGAGAGTCTCTTGTGAAGCATCTGATAACATCGATTAGTATTGTTTTTCTTCTGTTGAGTCATTCCAGCTTTGCGGCAGCACCTGGCGCGGCATCAATCATGGAAAAGGTTTATAAGGCCCCTCGTGTTTCAGATCAAATATCTACGCTGAATTTTAGTTTTCAGCGTCCTGGTGCCAGTGAGCGGCGAGCTGTCTATACCATGGTGTGGAAAGATATGAAGAATAAAGATGGTTATGACAATAAGGCGATTTTTTTTACCGAGTTTCCGCTGGCAAGAAAAGGGATCGCCTATCTTGGCTGGTTGCACCCTATTGGCAGTGATCAAAATAACGATGAGTGGATCTATTTGCCTGAGCTGGGGATGACGCGTCGTATCGTCCCGCGTGATAATGAGGGGTCCAATGATGAGGATGAATTTGCAGGTTCGCTGTTGACCCATGAACATCTCGAACCGCGTCCACCACATCTTGATCACCACCACCTGCTTGATGAAAAAACCTTCAATGATAAGCCGCACTATTTGATCGACAGCACTCCGGCGCATCATGGCCATGGTGGACACCATAACCATGGGGGTAGTGTTGCACCAGCGAAAAGGGTGAGCTGGGTTGATAAAGAGAGTATGCGTATTGATCGTATTCAATTCTTTGGTAATGATGACAAGTTACAGCTCGATATGAAGATTGAATGGCTGCAGCAAGACGATCACTGGATCTGGAAGCGAGTTGAGGCAGTTGCTCCTGATACGCAGGCCAGAACTGTATTGGATATTACCGATATCAAAATTAATTCTGGATTAAATGAGCGTATGTTTCATAAACGAAGTCTGGACAAGGGGTCGACGCGATTTAGATCGCGTATGGAGTGATGATGGTAGCAGCAGATAAAGCATCGAGACTTCGCTCTCTGTTGAAATCAGATGGAGCTTCTGAAATTGAGTTGGATGCGGTGTTTGAATTCCCAGATGATGCTGATGAAAGCAAGCAAGCTGAACTTAAGCGAAAGGTGATCTCGTTGAGCAGGAATGTTCTGAGAATCGTCGACAGCGGCAACAAAGTAAATAAAGAAGGCGTAGCAACTAAGGTTGATGTCTATATTGCTCTGGTTGACTCAGAATTGAGAGAAGACCCCGCTCAGCAAGGATACGTTAATCTGCTTTATGCAATAAAGGGGCTGCTTTGAGTTGTGCAAGGGAGTGTTCATTTCGTATGTCTTGATTAGGAGTGAGTAGTTAAAGCAGGGTGGGCACATGTGCCCACCACCAGAGAATATTAATACAGCGTGTGCTTTATGCAGTGCGTGTTTTGAGGCGTGCACCATCGCGCACACATGTGCAGTACCCTGCATTAGTGCTGTTTTTACGCAGCGGACATCAATGCCAGTTCAAGCTCCTGGAAGGTGCGGGCACGATTAGAAGGTTCTACATTGATGCCGAGTTGCTGGCCGATACGGGTGGTTGAAAGCAGTCCACGGACGGCGATGTTATCGAGCTCTTTTTCTACCACCAGCGCGTGTTGACGGTTGAATGTCCTCATCGTCTCAACGATCTCTCCGACCGATGCGCGATTGAGGTCACTGAAGTCGATGACCTCAAGTTGAGACTGCTTAGTCATGATGTCGCTCACAATAATCTCATTGAAGTTACCACCGTGTTGCTGGATATGTTTGATTGGTCGTTCGCCAAGGATGTCGTTGGCGGTAATCAGTCCCAGGATGGTGTGGTCATCGTCGGTGACAAATAGCAGGCGTACACCATAGTCGACCATCCTGTCGTTGGCGGTATGAATGGGCAGCATCGATGATACGGTAATGGGCATGACGCGTTCAAAGTCTGTCATCAGCAGTATCGCAGGGTCGTTGAGTGAAACCTGAACCCGTTTTGCCTGTGTCGGGCGACGCAACACGGTGCCGGGTGTAATACTGACGTAAGGGAGTGTCGTAAAGGAATTGTTCATGGCCTGATCCTCCATAGAAAATCAACTCAGAGCCGGAATGGCACTCGTTAATAATGCCTCAGAAGAAAAGCGCAAAAAACCATTTTATTTGTATGTGATTTTATGCCTCGTCAATTTTTGGGCCAGGTGACAGATATTCAGTGCATGCGTATGAGGTTAACTGACCGATTTTCCTGCCGCTTGCAGGTCGGCATGATAGGACGAACGTACCATCGGACCACTCGCAACGTTATCGAATCCCATGCCATTGGCCTCTACGGCGAGGTCATCAAACTCCTCTGGTTCAACATAGCGAGCTACCGGCAGGTGAAACTTGCTTGGTTGGAGATACTGACCGAGGGTGAGCATGTTGCAGTCATGGGCGCGCAGGTCATACATCACCTGGTGGATCTCATCGATCGTTTCGCCGAGGCCGAGCATCAAGCCCGATTTTGTTGGAATATCAGGGTGCTGTTCTTTGAATTTTTGCAACAGGTCAAGTGACCATAGGTAGTCGGCGCCGGGGCGTGCCTGTTTGTAGAGCCGCGGCACCGTTTCCAGATTGTGGTTAAAGACATCGGGTGGCGCCTGCGCCATGATCTCTAATGCACGATCCATACGGCCACGGAAGTCCGGTACCAGTATTTCGATACGGGTGCTGGGTGAGTGTTCTCGCACCGCTTTAATACAGGCGACAAAATGGGCTGCGCCACCATCGCGCAGGTCGTCTCGATCGACCGAGGTGATGACGACATAAGCGAGATCCATCGCTTTGATCGTTTTCGCGAGGTTGAGCGGTTCATCTTCATCCAGTGGTTTCGGTTTACCGTGGGCGACATCGCAAAAAGGGCAGCGTCGCGTGCAGATATCACCCATGATCATGAAGGTCGCCGTGCCGTGGCTAAAACATTCACCGAGGTTGGGGCAGGCCGCCTCTTCACAGACGGTGTGCAGTTTGTTCTCTTTGAGAATAGCCTTCAGCTCCGACACCCGCGGTGTGCTGCCGGCGGTGGCGCGAATCCATTTCGGCTTGCGCAGTGGATTGACGGTCGGCTCGATCTTGATCGGGATGCGCGAAACCTTGGACTCACCCTTGAGTGGGTTGCGCTTTGGTGGGACTGTTTTTTGATCGCTCATATCACGGGTACATCTCTACAGAGGGGTCTTGCGCCTATAGATTCAGGATATTAAATCAGGGCAGCGTTTGAAAGGTCTCAATTGTATCGTATTCAAGCAGGTGTGTCAGATGGGCGAGAAGATCCCTTTCTACTTGTATGGGATCATTCAGATGACTTAGCGCCGATGTCTGCGTCACATTCAATCCCGGATAACCACAGGGGTCGATGCGTGCAAAGGGTGCCAGGTCCATGGCGACGTTGAGGCTGAGGCCGTGAAAGGTGCAGCCTTTACGTACTCGCATGCCAAGCGCGGCAATCTTGTCGCCATCCACATAGACGCCGGGCGCCCCCGCTTTTGTGGTCGCCTCGATGTGATAGCTGGCGAGCATGTCGATGATGGCGGTTTCGATCAGTGACACAAGATGGCGAATGCCCCAGCTGCGGCGGCGCAGGTCGATCAGCAGATAGATCACCACCTGCCCTGGGCCATGATAGGTAATCTGTCCACCACGATCAACGTGGATAACCGGGGTGTCACCGACATTATGGATATGCTCGCGTCTGCCTGCGCGCCCCAGGGTGAATATTGGCGGGTGTTCGACACACCAGATCTCGTCCGGGGTCGCTTCATCGCGCCCTTCAGTGAAGGCCTGCATCGCATGCCAGGTGGTTTCATATGCTTGATGGCCGAGCAGGCGTAGTTTTAGCGGTGCCATAACGTGGCGTTACAGCACCATGGTGATATGTTCGCAGTTGCTGAGATCACAGTAGATGGCATCGAGTTGCGCCTGACTGGTGGCGGTAAATGTAACCGTGATTGCACAGTAGTTCCCTTTACTACTGGGGCGAGAGCGGACGGCCCTTTCGCTGAGATCGGGTGCATGTTTCCGCACGAGACTGAAGACGAGTGCGTCAAGGTCATCACGTTGTTTGCCAATCGCCTTGATCGGAAATTCGCACGGGAACTCCAGTAGCGTCTCTTTTATGTCATCACTCATAATGCCTGTTACGCGTCACGTAGCTGCTGTTTATAATGTTGATAATGCTGGCTCATCTGCTTCCAGGCCTTACCGGGTTTGCCGTTGCCAACCGCTATGCCATCAAGGGTGGTGACTGGCAGGATCTCTTTGGTTGAACTCGTGAGCCAGATCTCTTCTGCACCCTTTAATTGTGTGGGTGTAATGAACGCCTCGCATGACGCGATTTTATGTTGCTGTGCCAGCTCAAGAATCAGATCCCGGGTGATACCGGGTAGTAGTAGAGGTCCTTTAGGGGGCGTGATTAGAATGCCGTCGATGAGCGCAAAGAGATTGCTCGCCGCCCCTTCGGTTATCTCACCATCACGAATCAGGATCGCCTCGACGGCACCGTCATCATAGGCTTGTTGGCGCAGCAGAATATTTCCCAGTAAGGAGGTGCTTTTGATGTGGCAATTTTTCCAGCGAATATCTTCGTGTGTAATCGCCGCGACACCCTCTGTTGCGATCGATTCAGGCAGCGATTTTAGCGGTGCACTCATGATAAACAGCGTCGGTTCAACATTGCTATCTGGAAAGCCGTGGTCGCGTTCAGCGACGCCGCGTGTCACTTGCAGGTAGATCGATTGCTCGCTGCCATGGGTGGCCTGGTTGCGCGAGATCATTTCATTGAGCACCTGCTTCCACTCATCGGTAGTGAGTGGTTGCTTGATTCTAACTGCCGCAAGGTTGTCCGCGAGTCGCTGCAGGTGCTCATCAAGGCGAAATAATTTGCCGCTATAGGCCGGGATCGCCTCATAGATGCCATCACCAAAGATGAAGCCGCGATCGAGTGGCGAGATGCGTGCCTCACTCGCAGGCATAAAGGTGCCGTTTAAATAGCTAATGGAAGACATGGGCTATTATTCGAACAGCAGTGAAAATTCGTCGGACAGCCGCTGGAACATGCTGCCTTCCTCGATATCCTGCAGTGCGACCAGTGGGCGCTCAACCACTGTCTCCCCTTCCAGTGAGATATCAACGATGCCGTGCTGGCTTCCTCTGGATGTCGGCGCAGTGATGTGTGAGTCGATTTTCATTGAGGCGTCGAGTTTGTCATAGCGGCCTCGTGGGATCGTGATGTAAAGATCTTCGGAGATGCCAAGTGGAAGCTGTTCATTAGCTCCTTTCCAGATGCGAGAGGTGGTTAACTGTGCGTTGGCACTATAGAGTTTACGTGTCTCGAAAAAACGGAAGCCGTAATTGAGCAGTTTCTGGCTTTCTTTGGCACGCGCTTCTTTGCTTTTGGTGCCGAGCACGATGGAGATCAGGCGCATCTCATCACGCAGCGCCGATGCAATCAGGCAGAAGCCCGCCGAGTCGGTGTGGCCAGTCTTGACGCCATCGACATATTTATCGCGCCACAGCAAGGTGTTGCGATTGTGCTGTCGAATATCGTTATAGGTGAATTCCTTGACCGAGTACCATTTATAGTATTCTGGGAACTCGGTGATCAGTGCCTTGGTCAGTAGTGCAAGATCATGCACGGTGGTGTAGTGGTCGGCAACTGGCATGCCGGTGCTGTTGACAAAATGGGAGTTCACCATGCCGAGTTTTTCTGCGTGGTGATTCATCAGTGAGGCAAAGGCATCTTCGCTACCGGCAACATGCTCGGCGAGTGCGACGCTGGCGTCGTTACCTGACTGAATGATCATCCCCTTCAATAAATCTTCGACTGAAACCCGTTTGTTGACCTCGACGAACATGCGCGAGCCTGCCATGCGCCACGCCTTTTCGCTGATCAGCACCTCACTGGTTAGTTGCAGGTTACCGGCGCGCAGTTCGCTGAAGACGATGTGAGCGGTCATCAGTTTGGTGAGGCTCGCGGGCTCCATCTGTTCATGGGTGTTTTTCTCGGCGATGATCTGTCCGCTATTGAAATCCTGCAACAGGTAACCGCGAGCGGCGATCTCGGGGGCATTTGGCGTTGGCATGGCCGCTGCGGTGGCAGCACTGAGAGGAAGCAACATGGCTGGAATCAGGATGGCCAGTCCCAGTACGACTCCCAGCAAGCGGCGCGAGGTCGAAAAAAAGACGCGATGTCCGCCAAAGGGTGACATTGCGTTTCTGGTGGTTGGCTCGGTAGTGTGACTCACGAAACAGGCTCTCCTCAGTATGGCTCTAAAATGGCAGCCCATAGTCTAACAAATTCTAGCGGTTGTTCGAGATTACCTGAGATGATGGTCGATTAGGACGATTTCAAGAGGTCGCTTAGTCAATGATGACATGCGGATTCTCAATGCCGAGTTTGGCCAGGCGCTTGATCACCTGGTCGGCCTCGGGGACGTTATCGATGGGGCCGATGCGCACACGAAAGATCGACATGTCCGCCTTAACGCCCTGTGTGACATTGACTTTGGAGGCTGGCAGGGTCTCGATATCACGAATACGGGTGCGTAGATTCTCGGCGTTGAAACGATCGCCAAAGGCACCCACCTGCAGGTAGATGCCAACTGTCTGACCAGGGGCGACCTGTTGTAGTTTATCTGCCTGTAATAGCGGGGCTTTTTGAGTGATGACCGGTTGAAGTGGCGCTTGCAATGGCATGGGTGGCGGTGGTGGTAGCGGTTTTTTAGCGGCGATGGCCGCCGCTGTTGGTGTCTGCATCGGTTGGGATGGGTCGATGGCGCGGACCTCCACCAGTCCAGTACCTGCCTCGGTGATGCCCAGCTTTATTGCCGCTGCATAAGAGAGGTCGATGATGCGATGGTCTTTAAATGGACCACGGTCATTGATCTTGACGATGATCTTGCGACCATTCGTCAGATTGGTGACTTCGGCGTAGGTGGGCAGTGGCAGGCTCTTGTGGGCGGCGGTCATGGCAAGCATGTCATAGGGCTCGCCGCTGGAGGTGCGTTTGCCGTGGAATTTGGTGCCGTACCACGAAGCGACACCGCGCTCGACATGGCCGATGCTGCTCTTTTTTACATGGTAGCGTTTGCCAAAGACGACATAGGATTCAGGATTGCCGTAGCGGCTGTGTGGTTCAATACGTGGAACGGCATTAGCAACGTTGGAGACATCGACCGCATGAGCGGGCGCGCTGTCCTGACGGCTGAAAAAATTTGAGTCGCCGGTGGGTAGACTGCCGCAGCCGCTGAGCAGTAATGGAATGGTGAGTGCGGCAATTTGACAGTGTCTATTGAAAGTCATGATCTGGAAGCAGAATAATATATATCATTTAGAGCTGAGTGGGTTAGTTTAGTTCAACGTCGCGATGGCATCGATATGCTGTTGGCGAAGCTCCGTCGCAAGCTGGAATACCGCCATCGAGTACAGTGCGCTGTGATTGTAACGCGAAATGACATAGAAGTTGCGATAGCCAACCCAGTACTCCTTGTTTGAGCGATTTTCCAGCTCAATCAGCGTTGCCTTAATGGAGGCGGGAATTGCATCGGATTGCACTTCGTCTAGTGTCACGCCATGGGTGGTGAGTTGCGCCAGTGTCAGCGTTGGTTTGAGGCTTTTTTTGATCACTTTTTTGAAGGCGTTGCCGTCTACTTGAGCCTTGCTGGCGATCGGTGCGCCGTGCTGCCAGCCGTGACGACGGAAATAGTTGGCAACACTGCCGATGGCATCGGCGGTGTTGTTCCACAGGTCGCGTTTGCCATCATCGCTGAAGTCGACCGCATATTCACGATAGCTGCTGGAGATGAATTGTGGTTTACCCATCGCACCGGCATAGGAGCCTTTTAGGCTGCGTGGATCGATCGCTTCTTCGCGTGTCATCAACAGATATTGTTCCAGTTCATTGCGAAAGAATTTGCCGCGTTTGGGGTAGTCGAAACCAAGGGTCGTTAATGCGTCGAGCACGCGGTAGCGCCCTTTGTGTCGACCATAAAAGGATTCAACACCGATGATGGCGGTGATGATTTCGGGAGGGACGCCGTACTTTTCTTCGGCGCGAGCGAGCGTTTCGTTGTTGGCCTGCCAAAACTCAAGGCCGCGCCGGATGCGTTTTTTGGTGACAAAAATTGGACGATATTTGTACCAGGGTTTGCCTTCATAGGGGCGGGTGATCGCTTTGATAATATCTTTCTTCAGCGATGCCTCACTCAGTAGCTGTGTCAGCGACGCCCGTTCAAACTGATGCTTGCTGACCATCTTATCGATGAACTGTTGTACCTCGGCGCGTTGGGTGATCGGTTTGTTGGCCGCGAGGGCGCTAGGCGTGAAGAATAACAGCAGTGAGAGTGTTAATAATGAGGTGAGTGCAATCGTTTTATTGTGTGGTGCAATGGTCATTGAAAGTACTCTCTTCTGTTGGCCCGCTAATTTGATAGCAGGCGACGATGGGTATGTATCGACATCAGGATGCCAAAGCCGGCCATCATCGTCACCATCGAGGTGCCTCCATAGCTGACCAGTGGCAGTGGCAGCCCCACTACTGGCAGCAGTCCGGAGACCATGCCTATGTTAACGAAAGTATAGACGAAAAAGGTCAAAATCAAGCTGCCACCGAGCAGGCGTGTGAAGGTGCCCTGCGCCTGTGTCGCGATGTAGAGGCCGCGCACCACAATGAAGAGATAGAGGGACAGCAGGCAGAAGATGCCGATAAAACCGAACTCTTCACTGAAGACTGAGAAGATAAAATCGGTGGTGCGTTCCGGCAGAAACTCAAGGTGAGACTGCGAGCCGTTGAGCCACCCTTTACCGTAGATGCCGCCGGAGCCGATTGCAATCTTCGATTGAATGATGTGATAGCCAGCACCGAGCGGATCATTTTCCGGATTAAGGAATGTCATCACGCGGGCCTTTTGATAGTCATGCAGGTTGAACCACAGCAGCGGTGCGCAGACGGAGATCAGCAGCATGAAAATACTGACATGTTTCCAGCGAATCCCTGACAGTAGCAGCACGAAGATGCCAGAGCTGGCGATCAACAGTGAGGTGCCAAGGTCGGGCTGTTTGGCGATCAAAAGGACCGGCACGATGATGAGCAGGCAGGCAAAGAAAATATGTTTAAGTGAGGGGGGGACTGGGTTGTCGGCGAGATACCACGCAACCATGATCGGCACTGCCAGTTTCATTATTTCTGATGGCTGAAAGCGGAAGAATCCAAGGTCGAGCCAGCGTTGAGCCCCTTTACCTTCTTCACCAATGAGTAACACCGCGGCAAGCAACAGCATGCCAATGCCAAAGGCCCACGGGGCCCAGAACTGGATCTGGTGTGGTGGAATCTGTGCCACCACAATCATCACCGCAAATGCCAACGCCAGGCGCATCAATTGACGGGTGATGATGGCTTCATTTTGCCCACTGGCGCTGTAAAGGATCACGAGTCCAATCGCGGAAAGTATGATGATGCCGAGTAGTAGTGGAATATCGAGGTGTAACCCGCGCACAAACATACGTGACTGGCGGCGCTCTCCCCATTGGGTGTACTCATTATTTCTGCTCTTCATCATGAGCTTTTTTTCGATGCCATATATTGATCTATGACCGCACGTGCCACCGGTGCCGCGACAGAACCACCGCCGCCGCCATTTTCCACGATGACGGCAATCGCAATCTCGGGTTTATCCGCCGGGGCGAAGGCGATGAACAGGGCGTGATCACGCAGCCGTTCTGCAATATCCTCTTTCACATATTTTTCGTCCTGTTTGATGCCAAAGACCTGCGCGGTGCCTGTCTTGCCGGCAATCTTGAACGAAATGCCCTCACTGATGGAGCGCGCGGTGCCGCGAATACTATGAACAACTTTGACCATTGAATTCACCATGTATTCCCAGTTTTCGTCGGAGGCGATCTGGTGGAGGTCTTGTTGTTCCAGTGCGGCGGGCATAGGCTCATCATTATTGGTGGCCGTGCCAAATGCCTTGACGATACGGGGTCTGGAGCGGAGGCCGCGACTCGCGAGTGTGGCAGTGGCAGAGGCGAGTTGTAGTGGCGTGGTGAGGTTATAGCCCTGGCCGATGCCACTGATCAGGGTTTCGCCAGTGTACCAGGGCAGCCCCTTTTTCTGACGTTTCCAATGACTTGATGGCAGGATGCCGGAGAGTTCACCGGGCAGATCGATAGCGGTCTTTTTGCCCAGGCCGAAGTGGGCAAGATAATCACTCATCGAGTCAATGCCAAGGCTCAGTGCAAGGTCATAAAAGAAGACATCGCACGACTCGATGATCGCCTTTTCAAGTGTAGTGGTGCCGTGGCCGGTCTTTTTCCAGTCGCGGTATTTGTGATCGTCCCCTTTTAGTGAAAACCAGCCGGGGCAGAAGGTGCTGCTATTGATCTTTATCTTGCCGTTTTCGAGGCCGGCGAGTCCAACAAAGGGTTTAATGGTGGAAGTGGTTTGTCGATATCCTCCTGCAGCGCACGATAGCTTTGTGAGTCGATGCCGACGACAAAGGGATTTGGATCGTAACTCGGTTTACTGACCATTGCCAGCACATCACCACTGCGTGGGTCGATGGCAATCACTGCACCACGGTAGTCGCCAAGCGCGTTGTTTGCGACCTGCTGTAGCGCTATATCGAGCGTTAAATGGAGATCGTTGCCTGGCAGTGGCGGGGTCTGTTTGAGTGTACGAATGGTACGGCCGACCACATTGGTTTCGATGCTCTTGAAACCGACAGTGCCGTGAAGTGAATCTTCGTAGAATTTTTCGACGCCCAACTTTCCGATGTGATGGGTGGCGCTGTAGTTTGAGGCATCGATCTTTTGTAGTTCATTGACATTGATGCGCCCCACGTAGCCGATGACGTGAGCGGTGAGGTGGCTATAGGGGTAGTCGCGTACCAGACGTGCCTCGATCTCTACGCCGGGAAAATGGTGGCGACTGGCGGCGAAGCGGGCTACCTCAACATCATTGAGGTGAGTTCGCAGTGGGATGCTGCGGAAGGCACTTTTTTGCTGCAGTTGTTTTTTGAAACGCTTGAGGTGATCGTCGCTGATTTCAAGAATTTCACCCAGTGCGCGGATTGTTTCATCAATATCACTGACACGCTCCGGTACGATCTCAAGACTGAATGCCGGTAGATTCTGCGCGAGGAGGATGCCGTTGCGGTCATAGATCAGACCGCGTGTCGGCGGCACCGGTACGATACTGACACGGTTATCTTCTGCCAGCGTGGTGTAGTGTTCGTGGCTGATAATCTGAAGATAGACAAGACGCGCCAGAATGGTGAAGATCATGATGACGACCAGCGCGAGTGCTATGGCCGCGCGATCATTGAAGGTGCGGCTCTCTCGAATGTGATCCTTGATGCGAAGACGTGGTGCCATGAGCGGGGGTCAGTCGTCGTTAGGGTGGCGATTGGCCAGTGCTGGGATTTGCATCGTCATCATCTATGAGACCTTGAGTTTTCTGCGTAAAGCACGCAATGAGACAAATACCAGTGGCCATGCAAGCATGCTGCTGAACGAGGGCAGCCAGTAGGTCCAGAGGTCGATCGACTGGCCGGTGATCCCCTTAACCCACAAATTTAGCATCTGGCTGAGTGATACTAATATAAAGACACTCAGTGCCTGTTGCCACAGGGGGAAGACGCGTAGCCGCTGATAGAGTTTCAGTGTGATGTAGGCGATGAGACAGAGGGTGAGTGCGTTTTGCCCCAGTAGTCCGACGCGTAGCACGTCGAGCATCAGCCCGAGTCCCCACGCTATGCCGACGCCGACGCGGCTCGGCAACGCCATGCTCCAGTAGATCAATACCAGTGCTACCCATTCTGGGCGTGCCACAGCAAGCCAGTCGGGCAGTGGGAAGACCGTGAGTGCCAGTGCGCCGATAAAACTGAGGGCGATGATCTCGCTACCCTGTGCCTTTTTATAGATCACGGTGCTGGCTCCTGCTCTGCGCTGTCATCGTCAGGAACCACAATCTCTTCTTGTTCCACTTCCTTTGCCGTTTCGGGAGGGTTGTTCCAGACCAATAATACTTCGCGTGCGCTTTCCAGTTTACCGGTTGGTTCTGCCTGGACCTCGGCAAAAGGTTGGCCGGGGTTACGTGTGACGACTGTCACTCGCGCCGCCGGGTAACCGGGGGGGAAGCGTCCACCCAGGCCAGAAGTGACCAGCAGGTCGCCGACTTCGATATCGGCGTTGTTGGGCAGATGAGGGAGTTCGAGGCGGTTGGGTTCACCGGTGCCCATGGCAATGGCGCGCTGGCCGTTGCGATTGACCTGTACCGGCAGTGCGTGGCTTGGGTCTGTGATCAGCATTGCGGTGCTGTTAAGAGGGGTGACGTGAACCACCTGCCCGAGGATACCGCTGGCATCGAGGATTGGTTGACCACGATAGACATCGTTATGTGATCCCTTGCTGATGACCACCTGCTGGGTAAAGGGTTTCATGTCAACGGATAACAGTTCGGCAATCAGGACGCGGTCACTGACATTGATCGTTGAGTCGAGCAGTGCGCGCAGGCGCATATTTTCTGCCGCCAGCGCATCGAGTTTTTGCAGTTGGGTATTAAACAGGAACTGCTGCGCGCGCAGACTATTATTTTGTTCGATCAGAGTCTGGCGTGTCGATAGTGACTCCGACAGCCATTCACCGACACCTGCCGGCAGGTTGATCAGGTACTGGATGGGGTAGATCGCGGTGGTGAGTACGCTGCGCACGTTTTCCATATGCTGCTGACGGTGATCCATCACCATCATGGTGACGGAGAGAACTGTCAGAATAAGCAAGCGCAGCGTGGTGGACGGCCCTTGGGCAAATAGGGGTTTTATGGAGCACCTCTCAGACGATTCTCAATGGCTCAAAGCCGGTTACTTGAAATCGCATCCACTGCCCCGCATCATGCGATTATTTTTTTGCGGGTACTACTCTAATGACTCAATAGCGAATAGCGCGAACGCTATTCTACCGCAAAGATGTCGCCGTTGTGTTCTTCAATCATCTCCAGTGCCTTGCCACCACCACGCGCCACGCAGGTGAGTGGGTCTTCGGCAATGATCACCGGCAGGCCGGTCTCTTCCGCCAGCAGGCGGTCGAGATCACGCAGCAGTGCACCGCCACCGGTCAGTACCATGCCGCGTTCGGCGATGTCGGCCCCCAGTTCTGGTGGCGTCTGTTCCAGTGCGGCTTTAACGGCACCAACGATACCCGAAAGCGGTTCTTGCAGTGCTTCGAGAATTTCATTGCTGTTGAGGCTGAAGGTACGTGGCACCCCTTCGGCGAGATTGCGACCACGCACTTCGATCTCTTTGACCTCCATGCCAGGGTAGGCGGCACCGATCTCTTTTTTGATCTTTTCGGCGGTTGATTCACCAATCAGGCTGCCGTAGTTGCGGCGCACATAGTTGATGATCGCATCGTCAAAACGATCGCCACCAATACGTACCGAAGCGGAATAGACGATACCGTTTAGCGAGATTACGGCGACCTCTGTGGTGCCGCCACCGATATCGAGCACCATGGTGCCGCTCGCTTCACCTACCGGCATGCCTGCGCCGATAGCCGCGGCCATCGGTTCTTCAATCAGGAATACTTCACGTGCACCAGCTCCGCCGGCGGATTCTTTGATCGCGCGGCGTTCCACCTGGGTCGAACCACAGGGAACGCAAATTAGAACGCGGGGGCTGGGGCGTAGAAACCTATTCTCATGTACTTTGCGGATGAAGTGTTGCAACATCTTTTCGGTGACGGTGAAGTCGGCGATGACGCCATCCTTCAGCGGACGGATGGCGACGATGTTGCCCGGGGTGCGTCCTATCATCAATTTCGCCTCAGCACCGACAGCCGCAATCGAGCGCGGGCTACCCGAGCCACTTTCCTGACGGATCGCCACAACAGAGGGCTCATCGAGGACGATGCCCTGGCCGCGGACGTAAATCAGGGTGTTGGCAGTACCGAGGTCGATGGAAAGGTCATTGGAGAACATTCCGCGAAATCGTTTGAAGAACATGGGGGTTTCAATCCTGTGCTAGGTAAATCGCAAATACTCTAGCAGTGGGTGACTATTAGAGCAAGCGTGTTGAGTTATTCGGCTGATCTAACAGGTTTTTTAATTTTCCTGTGTAATGGACTGTGACCGGGGTCAATTGTTGCGTGAATATTTTTCAGCAAACTGCTCGAATATGATAAATTCCATCCCCTTGTTGTTTTGTAATATTGTCTGGAACAAAAGTTCGGGTGAAAGAGGTAAGTTATGTCAGTAGATCAGTCCGATATTACCAAAGTTGCGCTGCTTGCGCGGCTGAAGATCGATGAGGCCGATGTGCCGCAGTATGTGGAAAATCTGTCGAATATCCTTGATCTGGTTGAGCAGATGGGTGAGGTTGATACCGACAATGTGGTGCCGATGGCGCATCCACTCGATGCTGCACAGCGTTTGCGTGTTGACGAAGTGACTGAAACGGATCAGCGTGACCGCTTTCAGGCATTGGCCCCGCAGGTGGAGGCGGGGCTCTATCTTGTTCCCAAAGTGATCGAGTGACTTTTTCTGATCTCGCCGCTTTATCTTTATATATTCAATAAGACAGCTTTTTAATTATCGTTATGCATACTAAAACTATTGCTCAATTAAGCGCTGCGTTGCGCAGTGGTGAGGTCTCCAGTGTGGAGCTGACTTCACTGTTTCTTGATCGCATCAAGCAGCATAACCCTGCACTGAACTGTTTTATCTCGATCACTGAGGAGCAGGCGCTTGCGGCAGCGGCAGCGGCAGATCGGTGTCTCAAAGCGGGTGATGCTGCGCCACTGACCGGCGTGCCGATCGCCCATAAAGATATTTTTTGCACTCAGGGGGTGAAGACCACCTGCGCCTCGAAGATGCTCGATAACTTTATTGCGCCGTATGAGTCGACCTGTACTGCCAGGATTGCAGAGGCCGGTGCGGTGATGCTGGGTAAGACCAATATGGATGAATTTGCGATGGGTTCATCGAATGAGACCAGCTATTATGGCGCGGTGAAAAATCCGTGGGATCAGGCGCGTGTGCCCGGCGGTTCATCGGGGGGCTCGGTCTCCGCGGTGGCGGCGAGACTGGCGCCGGCGGCGACGGGGACCGATACCGGCGGTTCGATTCGTCAGCCAGCGGCACTGTGTGGCTTGACCGGGCTGAAGCCGACCTACGGACGGGTGTCACGCTTCGGCATGATCGCCTTTGCCTCTAGTCTCGATCAGGCTGGCCCCATCACTTATAGCGCCGAAGATGCGGCACTGCTGATGAATCTGATGGCCGGGTTCGACGAACGCGATTCGACCAGTGTTGAACGGGAGGTGCCGGATTACAGCGCAGGCCTCGACAACGGTATCGAAGGGCTCAAGATTGGCTTGCCGAAGGAGTACTTTGATGAAGGACTGGATGACAACGTCGCGCGCGTGATCGATGCTGCCATCAAGGAATATGAGGCGTTGGGGGCCATTATAAAAGAGATCAGCCTGCCTAATACAGGGCTGGCGGTACCGACCTATTATGTCGTAGCGCCCGCTGAGTGTTCGACGAATCTCTCCCGTTTCGATGGCGTTCGCTTTGGTCACCGCTGTGAAGATCCCGAGGATCTGTTTGATCTCTACACCCGTTCGCGTGGTGAAGGCTTTGGCGCTGAGGTCAAACGTCGCATCATGATCGGTACCTATGTGCTCTCTGCCGGCTATTACGACGCCTATTATCTGAAGGCGCAGAAGATTCGTCGCCTGATCAGTGATGACTTCCGCGCTGCCTTTGAAACGGTGGATGTGATCATGGGGCCGACGACGCCGACCACCGCCTTCAAATTGGGGGAAAAGGCAGACGATCCGGTGACGATGTACCTCTCCGATATATACACCATCGCGGTCAATATGGCGGGGCTGCCTGCGGCCTCGATTCCGGCGGGTTTTGTTGATGGTTTGCCGGTGGGGTTGCAGCTGATTGGAAACTATTTTGAAGAATCGCACCTGCTCAATATGGCGCACAAATACCAGCAGGTGACCGACTGGCATCTGCAAATGCCAAAAGAATTTCAGTAAGGGGCTATTAAGATGGAATGGGAAATCGTCATCGGGCTGGAGATTCACACCCAGCTGGCCACTAAAAGCAAGATCTTTTCCGGCGCCTCGACCGCCTATGGTGCGGCACCCAATACCCAGGCGTGCGCCGTTGATCTGGGCCTGCCGGGAGTGTTGCCGGTATTAAACAGGGAAGCGGTACGGATGGCGGCCAAGTTTGGCCTGGCGGTGGGGGCGCGGGTCTCGCCACGTTCGGTCTTTGCCCGTAAAAACTACTTTTATCCCGATCTTCCCAAAGGCTATCAGATCAGCCAGTTTGAGCTGCCGGTGGTTGAAGGTGGCCAGCTGGAGATTCAGGTTGAGGGTGAGGCCGCGCGGGTGATCGGCATCACTCGTGCCCATCTGGAAGAAGATGCGGGCAAATCGCTGCATGAAGACTTCCATGGCTCGACCGGGGTGGACCTCAATCGCGCCGGCACGCCGCTGCTGGAGATTGTCTCCGAACCCGATATGCGCAGCGCCAAAGAGGCGGTCGCTTACATGAAGAAGATCCACTCACTGGTGCAGTATCTGGAGATCTGCGACGGTAATATGCAGGAGGGCTCGTTCCGTTGTGATGCTAATGTCTCGATCCGCCCCAAGGGTCAGGAGGCACTGGGAACGCGTTCCGAGCTGAAAAATCTCAACTCGTTCCGTTTTGTCGAGCGCGCGATCAACTTTGAGGTCGAGCGTCAGATCGATGTGATCGAAGGGGGGGGCAAGGTGGTGCAGGAGACGCGCCTCTATGATTCCGATAAAGATGAGACCCGTTCGATGCGCTCCAAGGAAGAGGCGTTTGATTACCGCTATTTTCCTGATCCGGATCTATTACCGCTGGAACTCGATGAGGCCTATATCGAGGCAGTACGCAAGACGCTGCCGGAGCTGCCCGATGAAAAGAAGGCGCGTTTTATCAGTGAGTTTGGTCTGGCCGAGTATGAAGCAGGTGTATTGACCGCGAGCCGCGAACTGGCCGATTACTTTGAGGTGGCCGCCAGGATTGCGGGTGATGATGCCAAACGCACCGCTAACTGGGTGATGGGGGATCTGCTGGGTGCGCTGAATAAAGAGGGTAAAGAAATTGGCGAGAGCCCTGTTTCTGCCGAATTACTGGGGGGGATGTTGCAGCGCATCAATGACAATACCATCTCCGGTAAGATCGCAAAACAGGTGTTTGAGTGCATGTGGAACGGTGAGGGTGATGCGGATACCGTCATTGAGCAGAAAGGGCTTAAGCAGGTGACCGATAGCGGCGCGATCGAGAAAATTATCGACGAGATCATTGCAAATAATCCGCAACAGCTTGAGCAATACCGCGCGGGTAAAGATAAATTGTTTGGTTTTTTTGTGGGGCAGGTGATGAAAGAGACTGAGGGAAAAGCCAATCCGGCGCAAGTCAATGCACTGCTGAAACAGAAGCTGGCTTGAGCCCGCTTTTTATGTTTTTAGACGCTGCTTACTGGGAGATGGCGGCTACGCGTTTGATGCCTTACCTGTCAGCGGGGTGATTTCGCGACAGGTATCTCGGTTTATGTATTTATTTTTTTGTACTGTTTGCCGTTAAAGTTTTTGTAAGATGCTGTCATTAATCACTTTATGAGCGTGTTCATCTGGTGAGTGGGTTCGCTTTTTCAGGTCGAGTGCTAGAGCTCCTTCCAGCATGAAGATTACCTGGAGAATTATATTTCATCGTCATAAGTGTTTGAAATTAAAACGATAATTTAATGATTACGAAAATAGCGAGTACAATTTGTCTCTTGCTGGTATGTCTGTTGTCTGCAACATGGTTGCGAGCAGAGACGTCGCCAGCTCTCGCCAAAGAGCTCAGGCAGCTTGACGAGCGTTATCGCGCGCTATCATCTGAACTCTATCAAAACTATGTTGACCCTGAGGGGGGTGGCATGGGGGCGGTGAGCGGCCCGATGCGTCTTGAGACGCTGGGTGGTCCGATACAGTTTGAAATCAAGGTGCGTAAATACTTGGAGGGTGAAGAGCCAATCAAGGCGATTGCGGAAATCTTCCAGAATAAAGAGCTGGTGCTGAAGAAAGTGAGGCGGGGTGCCATTATGAGCTTTATCCAGCTGATGCTGGATCACAATGAGTGGCAGATGGCGAATGAGCTTTATGAGCATGTGAAAAAAACAGGGCTTGAATTCCAGGCGACTAACACGGCCTATATGTTTGCCAAGTTTCATTTTCGGCGTAACGAATGGAAGCTGTGTCTTTCCGCACTTCAACAAATTTCGAAGAAAAAAGTCTCAGCTGCCCATATGGATTTTTATAATCTGATGTATGGCGTATCGTTACAACAAGAGGGGCGTTATGCAAAAGCGATTGAGTATTATCGTCTGATTACCCCTGCATCAGAGTATCAACTATATGCCACGTTGAATGAGATGGCATCTCAGTTGAGTCAGGATGGGGCGTTAGAGCAAGCTAAACAATTACAAACCCATGTCACTAATGAAGCGTTGCCGATGCCAAATGAGATGCGGGATTATCTCGCATTGATGGCAGGTTACCACTTTCTGGAACATGAGGATTATCCTGCTGCCAGAGGGGCGTTTGGGCGGATATCAGTAAAGAGTCGTTACTTCAATCGTGCATTATTGGGGGTTGCTTATGCAGCGACCAAACAGGGGTTATATGCACGCGCGCTTAATTATACGTCGATGTTGAGAACGAAGAAGTCGACTGACCTCGCAGTGGATGAGTCTTATTTGCTGGCAGCGTATGTTTTAGCGAAGGGTCGACATTTGCAAGCAGCATCAGCGGCCTATAGTGATGCGATGGACTATTACGTTGAGCGCATTAAAAATGTCGATAATTTTCTCAATATGAAGCTTGAGAGCGAATCAGTTTTTGGTCTCGCCAGCGACATCAATTTGATACGTGAATTTCCAGAAGCGCGTTCGCTATTCGATAACATGAAGAACCTTGGCGTGTTTCTGGTTCGTAGCGATCAGTTTGCAAAGGATCGCGATTTTTATCAACGAATTCGAGCGCTCTATACCGATTATACCGTTATCGTTGAAGAGATGGTGAAGGCCTATATGATTGAGCGGCGGCAGTACCTGGAAAGTTATCTAAGTCAGTCACGTTTTGGACTGGTACAGATGCATGATACGGATGTCAAACGTGACGATTGATACCACAAAAATCATCATGCTGACCCTGTGCTGCGCCTTGTTGACAGGGTGTAGTCTGAAGCAGCGTGAGCTGACAGTGGCTGATATTGAGCGGCAGAGCAAAGTTAAACAGCTGCCGGTAGCGGAGAAGAAGGCCGCAGAGGAGCAAGTTAAGGTCGATATCTATCAGGCTTATACCTCTTATGTGCAGCAGGTTGAACAGGGTGATTACTTTCGCTCGATCGCGATTAGTCGTCTTGCTGACCTGGAACTTGAAGCAGAGTTGGGAAAAATTACTGTTGAAGATGATCCTCTGAGCGAAGCACAGATAGCGGCGAAAAGAGAAAAACAAAACGGAACCAGGTTAGAGCGGACCTTGCAGTTGCTGGAAATGTCATTGCGCGATCATCCTGACAGCAGCAGTAACGATGAAGTGTTGTACCGTGTGGCGATGATATCAAGCCAATTGGGCCAGCATGAAAAATCGGTAGATGCGCTTGACCAGCTTATTCAGAAACACCCCGGTTCACGTTTTTATCTAGAAGCGCAGTTTCGCATGGCAGAAGATTCCTTTGTGGTAGGGGATTATGAAGATGCGGCGTTACGCTATAGTGCAGTGATCGATACACCCGAAAATTTGGTGTTTTTTGAAAAGGCTTATTTTAAACGGGGCTGGTCAAAGTTTAAATTACAGGAGTATCACGCCGCAGTAGATGACCTGATGGTGGCGGCCGCATATCGTGATAGTACGCGTGATGGCAATATAGAGGAGGACGAACATTTTAGTGCTTATTTTTATGCCATGGCACTCAATTTTTCGTATCTTGAGGATCATCGTGCGCTGGCAGATTACTTTCGAAAAACTCGCTCATCTCACTTTGCCTATCATATTTATGCTGAGCTATCAGATATCTATCTAGCGCAGAAACGTTATACCGATGTGGTCGCTGTATTGAAGCGGTTTGTCACTCACCATTCTGGCTCACGTTATCTACCGCAGATGGAATTTCGTGTGGTCACCACATGGGAGCGTAGTGGTTTTTTTGATAATTTTTATGCGGCAGCAGATAGTTTTTATAAGCGCTATCACCCCGGTGCTCGCTACTGGAAAGGGAAGCAGCGCTCCATGTTGAATCAGATCAGACCGCTGTTGCGTGACAATATCCTTTCAATAGCCAGCTATTACCACAATCAGTATCAGTCAACTTCTACAGACAAATCATTTGAGTTGGCGAGTCAATGGTATGAGCGTTATCTGGCGCACTATGCGGAGAGTGCGATGGAAGATAAGGTGTATTATGCCTATGCAGATCTACTTGCTGAAGAGGAGCGTTATGAGAAGGCCATTGGCTATTATGAGCGTGTTGCCTATAGTCTTGGTGATATTGTTGATCAACGTGCCGCATACGCCACCATAGTATTGTCAGAACGCTTATATTCGAGAGACACCGGGAATAAAGCGTCGTGGCGGACCCGATACATCAAGTATGCACTGCTCTTCAGGCGAACCTACCCGGATGATATGCGTTCCGCCAGGATTATTTTACGTGCCGCCGAGATGGCATTTGCAGGTGAACAATATCGGCAGGCGGTCAATATTGCCAGTCTGCTGGATAATGTCGACAGTAGAGATCTTCGCTTTGAGGTCGGTCAGATCAAGGCGGAGTCCTTTTTTAATCTCTCCAAATTCGGTAAGGCTGAAGTGACTTTTCTCTATTTGAGTCGTTCGTTGGCCGGCGGCGATCCAAGAAAGAGAAAGCTGGAAGATCGACTGGCATTAACCCTTTATAAACAGGCTGAGCTGGAGCGCGCCGCGGGTAATGATGTCGCTGCGAGAAAGAAATTCGAGCGTATTGCCGCGCTTGCCGGGAAATCTGAGATTGCCCCCAAAGGGCTTTATGATGCAATTACACTGGCAATGTCGAGTGAATCGTGGTTGGAGGTGATTAAATACGGTGGCCGTTTCCGCAGTCAATATCCTCAGCATGAACATCGAGATGATGTCACTAAGCTATTGTCAGTGGCCTATATAAATGCAAAGCAGCATGCTAATGCTGCGCAGATGCTCGAAGAAGTCTACGACATTGAGCAGGATAGCGAAGTGAAGATGGCAGCGTTGTGGCAATCGGCGGAGTTGTATGAGTCATTGAATGATATTCCGACTGCAGTCAGAATCTATCAGCGTTATGTTGAAAATCATCAGGAACCGTTTCCACAGTATATGGAGGCTCTGAATAAACTGACTATCATGAGTGATGCAATGGGCGACACTCGTCGTGGAGATATCTGGGCTGGTAAGGTTCGCAAGGCAGATCATCAAATTAACGCAGCGGTAAAGACAGACCGTACCAATCATATTGCTGCAGTCGCTACGGTTCGTCTGGGCCGGGAGAAAAAGGCAGCGTTTGATAGACTTAAGATCGGTCAGCCGCTTAAGGTTCATCTGAAGAAGAAAAAGGATGCGATGGATTGGGCGCGCAAGCTATTCACTACCGCTTATGAGTATCGTAGTCCTGAAGTGATGTCGGAATCATTATTTTCGATTGCCGAAATGTACTATGGGTTCAGTCAGGATGTATTGAGTTCAGCACGCCCCCATGAGCTTAATGAAGATGAGATGGAGCAGTATGAGATTGGGCTTGAGGATCTCGCCTTTCCAGTTGAGGAGAAGGCGATTGAGATCTATGAGTCGAACCTGGCTCACCTTAATCAAGGTGTCTTTAATGACTGGACAAAAAAGAGTTTCATTCGACTAAAAAAGATCTTTCCAGCGCGTTATGCAAGACAAGTTAAGGTGGATACATATGTGGAGTAACTACCTGATAATGATCATCGTGCTGTTACTGGCAGGCTGTGCTGGGACATCGCAAAATATTGATAAGGATATGCAGCAGCCAGGTGTTGCAGCCGAAACTGCTGAACCAGATATGGAAGCGGTGATTGCCGCGCTTAACGATGGTAAACCGAATGTGGCCGAAGCGTTGTTGCACGGACTTGTCCAGCGTAATCCGCAGGCTGCGATGCCATGGGTTAATCTGGGCCTGATTAGTTTTCGGCGTGGGGAGTTGGATCGTGCACAGCAGGCGGCGGAGAGAGCGCTTGAATTGCAGCCTCAGACAGCCGTTGCCGATTACCTGTTAGGTCTGATCGCACATCAAAAGAATGATGCGCCACAGGCTCTGAAACATTATCTTGCGACCCTTGGAAAAGATCAGCAGCATGCCCATACACATTACAATCTAGCGCTGTTATATGATACCTATTTTCAGGATATCGAGAAGGCGGTGCATCACTATCGCCGCTATCTTGAGCTGATTACTGATGAAGATAAAGCGACATTGGCATGGCTTGGTGAACTTGAGTCTCAACTGGGTTCGGGTGAGGTGAGTGAATGATAATTAATGAACATATTCGTTGGGTTTTTATTATCATGATGGTGCTGATGGCTTTTGCTGTTAATGCGGAAGAGTCGAAGACGCGGCTCAGTAGTGCAGAGATTACAGCAGTGATCGAGGATGACGATGTCATCAATCTTGATGGGGTTCAGATCAGGGGTAACAAGGAATTACCACAGATCCTCTATATTGTGCCGTGGCAGGAGGTTGAAACAAGCCACCGAGTTCAAGAGCAGGATATCATTCTTCATAGTCTGTTAGAGCGGCGAATCAAGCCAGTAATGCCTGAGGTAAATGAGGAAAGTTCAGTGCCTCAGTAGTATTTTTTTGCTCATAGGACAACAATCGTTGTTATTCCAGAGTTTTATTTCAGGAGCCTTGTGAATGGTCGATATAAAAAACAGATTACGACGCTGTGGAATGAGAACGTTAACCTGAAACAGAATTTATGATAGTGAAGTGGTTATGGGCGTGACTACTTTTCGATTTGGTTTTTTCAGATTAGAATGTGCCCAGATGTATAAAGTGTGAACCTGATGTTGCTTGTGTACATATCAGAGCGCAGGATCGAATGACGTCGTATCACCGTGATGGTGATGTTTTTACCCGGTAATTTTTTCAAGATATTCACGCATATTTGTTAAGGAGTGTGTCATGGAGGTTGTAAGTTTCTTTCAGACAGGTGGGCCGTTCATGTATCCCATCCTCGCTGTGCTGGCGCTGGGTATTGCGATTGCGCTGGAGCGCTACCTTTATCTCAGTTCGAC
>CALZHD010000012.1 GCA_945787155.1 uncultured Gammaproteobacteria bacterium
CTTTATCATCATCAATAAGTAGCAGGCGGGTCATAGTTTTCCGTGTGGTTTTTATTAAATGTTATCACTGCTGTCCCGTTAACTTGTCATTCCTGCGAAGGCAGGAATCTAGTGACGTTGAAAGGCCTGCAGACACTGGATACCTGCCTTCGCAGGTATGACGGAGTCAATTTTTTTGATTTCATGTCTATTGCAACATGAAATCAATATATAGATTGCTATATAAGCGTATCAGCAGTCATTTCATCTTGTAAACGGGACAGCAGTGCTAGTGATTATAAATTTAAAATACGTAGTAGTATTCAGGTCTGCCTTATGCAAATTCTCACTCTTACTCCTGTGACTGCGCAAAAACAGAGCACGGTATTAGCAACACATATACCAGCAATATAAACGACACCGACCAGTGCCGACGATAGTCCATAAATTTATTATTTATTGAGCTTTTCATCGTCATATCCTAAAGTGTCTTTCCTTCTTTTCGCAGCTCTTTGGTGACCCCAATCACCAGATCGTTCTGGCAGATGGTATCACTCTCCCGACGCAATGCACTCAACGCACCATATCTGATGACATTGATGATACCGCCACCTGACAGTTCATACGTCTCTGCCAGCCGCTGAAAACAGACATCATTATTAATCTTGCATTTACCATTGAGGGCGGCACGCCACAGGCGCCCGCGTTCATCGACATCCGGCATTGAGAAATGGACCAGTGATTGAAAACGGCGCGCAAAGGCCTCGTCGATATTCGCCTTAAGATTGGTCGCAAGGATCGCCACACCGGGAAAGTCCTCTACCCTCTGTAACAGGTAGGCGACCTCCTGATTCGCATAACGATCATTTGAACTAGAGGTCTGCGTACGTTTACCAAACAGCGCATCAGCCTCATCGAAAAACAGTATCCAGTTTTTTCGTTCCGCCTGATTAAATACATTAGCGAGATTCTTCTCTGTCTCACCAATGTATTTTGAGACCACCTGCGATAGATCGATGCGGTATACATCCATGCCGGTCTCGGCACCCAGAAGCGCTGCGGTAAGCGTCTTACCTGTTCCTGGAGGTCCATAAAAAAGCGCGCGATAACCGGGTTTGATGATGCGCTCTAACCCCCAGGTATCCATGATTGTTTTTTGGTGCTTGATCCATGCACTGACATTCGCGACCTCATCCATGACTTCCTGTGCCAGCACCAGATCACTCCAGTCAAGACGGCTTTCAATCCGTTTCGCCGGAAACCCATTCCTGAAATCAGGCTTATGGCGGATCCCGGTGGTACAGCGATTAACCGTTTCAATACTGACGCCCAGGGTACGACTAAACGTAGCCTCCTGAGAGCCTTCATCACCAAAAGTCAGCAGGTCATGACTGACAAAGGGATGGGACTCATCAAAATAACGCATGACGTCAATACGTTTTTTGAGATCATTCCCGGCAATCAAAAAAGCGGCCGTTTCACAGGTAGGCAAAAAACCACCATGTACCTTCCCCTTCCAGCCACCAAATTCCGTGTAACCTCGCCCTGTGTTGCCATTGGTGATTAACAGGGTATCGAGTGCCTGCGGCCGCAGATGGACCGTCAAGCCAAGGATTAAAATCAGACGCTCATCGAACTGTAGTTTATGCTTTCTGACCAGCGCTGCATATTCCGAGTGATCATCATCCAGCGACGGCGGTGTGATCTCATAGATCGACCCATAATCACACGCCTGTTCAAAGTAGAGCCTGATGCGCGTATCGAGCACCTGGCTAAGCCAGTCGATTTCGTTCTCCAATGTATCTAATCTAGTCGATTCAGACATCAGCTCACCTATCGCCACTCAACATGGATAACACGCGGCATCCACGAATATTTAATCGTTGCGTAGCTCCATGGCAGACGATCGAGCAACATGTCATAGCTACGCGATTCGACCAACAGATGCCATTGATCATCCTTAAGCTGCAGTCTGCCTTCGCGTTTCAAAAAAGAATCCCTTAACCCGTCCACAGAGGTATTACCGATGCCCTTCCAGTTCTCAATGGCAGCGGCCAATAATCCATCGATCAACCCCTTTTCATCGTCCGTGATAGAAGCATCCCTCACCACAGGCCGGGTTGATTCCACGCCACAGATCAACTTGTTCAACACCATCATATATTCCGGGGCCTCGCCCACACCATCCACCATATACTGCAACACATGCACGGCACGTGCGCTGGCAGCCTGACTGGTAAATTCCCCACGTTCAACCAACCCCAGCCTTTCAAACAGTGTTGGGAGATATGGCGCAAGCAGCACCTGGCCTGCATTCTTGATATAAACAGCCGTACCGGAATATAGAGAGGCATCAAGATCTGATTGACGATTGTTATCAGGGCCATCCGGAACGTTCGCATCAAGCCGTTCTGCATCACTACCATTACTCGGCATGCCATTGACACCCAATGTCACAGAGAGGTGTTTAATGGCTTCCAGCACAGTGGCTCGCCGACCAGTAGCACCAGAACGACTTAAATGAGTGATCAATTTGGCAACAATTACTTCTGCCTCATAGCCAGATCGAGCTATCAGGTAATTTGTTAAAACCCTGACAAACGCCTCTGGACTGATACGTGGTCCAGAAAAAATGTAACGGCTACAGAAAACCAGGCAGTCACGCCGTAACTTCAACCAGCGTTCTTTATCGAGAAGACTTTTCAGTGCCTCTATTAACAATTCGGCATGCGGGTAAAATAAGCGATACCGCTCACCCCCCGTCACAGCAAGCATTTTTTTCAATTTCGTTTCATTAATATAGCTAGCAATACGACGTACTCTTTTTTCACTTCCAAACAACCATGTGACATACGCGCTATCTGATGCAGCAGGATTACTCAAA
The DNA here is from genome assembly GCA_945787155.1 of uncultured Gammaproteobacteria bacterium. GTDB lineage: Bacteria > Pseudomonadota > Gammaproteobacteria > SZUA-140 > SZUA-140 > SZUA-76. Next base: position 2,864 of record CALZHD010000012.1, read on the forward strand.
AAACCTTCAATAATTTTTTCAAGCCAGACGCTCTCTTCACCATCGAGCGGCTGATCTTGCTCGAGTATCCGCAGTAGAAACGCCCTCGTGTGAGCACTCGCTATCGTATCGTTCTCATTAGCGAGTATTGTTGTCGAAGAAAAATCGGACAAGGCATCACTCTGTGCAGGTTCTTCTGCAAGTTCATCGATAATTTCCAGCAACTCCCCGGCATAATGATTTCGTTCGGCAATCACAGCGAACCTCTGCTGTATGGCGCTCAGCAGTTCACGATACGAGCCATTATTGTGAGCGGCCATCTCCCTGAGCATGCTGCCGCAGTACTCCTTTTTGTTAAAATGGCTACCACGTTCAATCAGGAAAAAATCAAATGTAAAGCCCCATAAACGATGCTCATCACGCAATCCTGGCCGGTCAGCCGAACTCGACAGGGCATTCACGCTGGCCGTATCTCGCGATAAAGGCACGCTACTCAGCAGTGCAACGGCGGCATTTACAAACGCTTTCGCCTCTGGGTCAAGCAAGCCAATCAGGTCATGCAGCTGATCCGATGAAAATGCCTGCACCAACCCACGCCTTATTGATGCCTTACAACCATGCAGCCTGACCAGACGGAAAAATAATGCTGGATGCGTCTTAAAACAGTAGTCCCACTGTGCTGCAATGGTATTTAAACCCGTTGCATCACCAGCGGAAATCCACTCGGTTAGTGTCGTAGGTTCAGGCTTTCTGCTCCCATCCTGCCCCGATATTGAGGCCACTTCTCTCAGCTGCAAGCGACTCAGGACTGCCTGAAGATCACCGCCACCGCTAATGGCCCGGTCGCCAGCACCAAAGGCCCCTATTATCTGACCAATAAAACCCGCCGCTTTGCGCTCACATAAACAGTACAAAAATTGCTCGCGATCAAATTGATGAGGTTCATAACTGCCGAAATAGCGCAGCGAATAATCCCAGAAATCGCGATATGCCGTATCTCCAGACATGCCATTGTTCATGGCAGTTTCCACAAAGACTTTCTGGCAAGATTTTATGTAGTCGACCTGTTTACGATCAACCGCAGCGCACCACTCATACAACATCGCTTCACTGAACTGCGCTATGATGCGACTTCTGCATGAGGCATAGAGCATGATGCGCCTTGAACTTTCAACAACACTTTTACGCTTGCCAGACAACGACGTCCATAGCCGTTGCAATGCAACCACATCGTTATCAGCAAGCGCTGCAATCAGCGCTGAGAGTGAAGTCATGTGATCGTTGCCAAGATCACCGCTAACGACAGCATGTTCACCAATATACTCCAGAATATTATCTAGCTCATTGGCGGCATCCGAATTTCCAGCAACACCTTTTGTCTGATCTGATAGATAAAGCCGTACCCGTTCAAACTGTGATGCATTCTGCCCTGCACAACGCCTTATAATGGCGATCACCATCGCAGAAACATCGTCGTCACTATCACGCGGATGTAGCAAGATACCAATGACGATTTTCCATAAATCACGCAGACAGGCATTTCGATTCTCTGTACTGACCTGATAAAGCCAGCCATGTGCAAGCTGACAATTGGCCAGCCGCGCCAGGAGCGATGTCACCGTAGTGAATTTCTCGCGCAGCAATAGACGTGCAATCTTGATCAACCCTTCTTGCGGCACTACCTCCGCCAGGCGATCAAGCGCCTCATTTTTCGATAAAGAGGAAGCCAATAATCTAACGACCGCATCACACTGTGATTCAACGAGCCGCATAAATCTCGCCTGCAGCGCAACTGCGCTCTCTACTCGACAGTGCCACGGCAGAGAACCATAGCGAATAAAATATTGAAGCGTCTCAAGATCAGAAGTAGCCGACTCAATAGCCACTACCCCCTGACTATCTTTAGTGATCGATATTGCTCGATACTCACGCAGTTGTTCGCGTAACCGCTCCCTTAAACGGCCAGCCATTTCACCCTGGTAATTTTGATAAGAGACAGCCTCAAGGTCTACCTCAAGACGGTCGATTCTGAGGATCGAGCGATCATCTGAATAGTCATTAAATGCGTCATCGACTTCGCTAATTAACACATCATTCACAAACGCACTAAGCACTGCCTGTTCAGCAAAGGCCTCATCCTCCGTTGGGAACGAAACATCAAACAGCACCTCTTCTACAATATGTTGATTATTCATGACCATCACGTTGCTGTTTTTGAAAAAACATGATCAACGCCTTTGCGGCCTCATCAAGCTCCCTGGTGGATAAATCACTACTGCTTCTCGCATCCAGCCAGCACTTATAGAGACTTTCAAAACGGTACATTGCATCAAAATCTAACCAGTAGATATCTGCCAGGATGTGCGCCGGGCAGTTGATCCTGACACTCTCTTCCGCCATGACTCTGAAGCGGGGATCACTACTGCGCGCTGTCCACGCAGGAAAAACCACCGATATCCGAGATGAATAGAAGTTGGCCTCAGTGACCATCGAAATATCATCATCCTGAACACAGCCCTGAGGTCTAAGCAGCAGGTGCTCCACAAGGTGAAGACCTTCACTTTCAATATTCAGGTGGATTAGAAAGCGATGTAATAGAAGAATATTCTCCTCCGCTTCCTCACGCGTGTCATTGCGTCCTATATACCACCAGTCATTTCCCACTTCAGAGCTGAACACCATCTGATAGTCATTATCCGGCGCCAGACTCCCTATTCTGTACCTCTCCAGTGCCACGCCGCCCTGTAACAGGACATCACTAATCATGTTATTTTTAAGTGGTATAAACGTATCCAGGTTATCGACCACATCACTAACCGCCTGTGCCCCATCACGCCGCTCGTATGCGACCGGATAAAACTCATCAACCACATGCTCTCTGATATCACTCAGATCAATCATCTTAAGTTCGTGACCGCCACTCTCCATCGAACAGTAGTCATCGTGAGCAATCACTTTCAACCCCAGTTTAACCAGTGGTATCGTTAACGAACGACACTCTATATGCCTGAAACCGAGCAGGATCGACAATCGATATTGCAATCCAGCAACGTTGTCTGTATTCCACACGGGTTGTGACAGATCAACCCCAGCAGCTCGGTCTTTGTCAAACCTTATTATCGACTCAAGACAGATGATTTTGTTGTTAACAATGACTTCGTCAAGCTCATCTTCCTGATAGTAGTAGTTAAAATAGCGCAGTGTATTCTGCGTGAACTTCTGACCATATAGCGCGAGCAAGTAGTCAAGCACACGCCCTTTACGCTCGAAGTAATCATCATATTTTGACAATATTGTGGCAATCGCCTCACCGGGTTGTTCGGGGTAAAGCAGACCGACCTCCGAAATCACTTCATCATTGATAACTTGATGCCCATATGTGTGGCACTGACTACTATCAATCGAATAGAGTTTATCGAGTCGTGCACAACTCGCGCTGAAATTGGCCATCACCTGTTCAAACAACAGCAGGTATGATTTAAGTTGACGTGTTTGTGCCACGACCGCTGTTGACTCGCCGCTGGCACCATAGCGATTGATACCGTAAATCACTGGAAAGTGCTCTTGCATCGAGGTGTAATGCCCTAGCCCTCTCGCTTTACCTTCAGGCAAGGTATAAAGCGCACTAAAATCCTGTGCCACCTCGCGCATCGAGTCCCGTCGATAAGACATCTCATAATAGCGCTTTTTCACCGCATCGATCGTCACTGGCAGCAGCCCGCCATTGCGAATCAACTCAACTTTTATCAGGCCGGCATTGGCAGGAAAGTCGAGAGACAATACGCCATCACCATTTCTCCTTGGCAACATCTCATAAAACTGCTGTCCATCAACCTCAAGACTCAAACCCTTAATATGATCGACACCCGCAACAGCGTTAATGATGGTAAAAAGCGCAGGTACCAGCACCTCGTCAGAGGCAACATTGTCATGCTGAAGATCAAACACCCCATGCCGTGTCAATGGCCCATCAAACAGCTGTTCTAGCGAGCGACCTTCTGCAGCCACCACCATATAAGCGCTGAGCGGAATGTTCCCAGAAATATATTCACCACATCTAAAATAGATCTCCGCTAAAAGTTCATCGGCATGGCGGCTGTTATCAACTTCTATCTGCGCATGGAGGATGCAGCCACGCTCTTCCAGGATCTCGACACTACCAAGGTCTTCACACAGATTTCGTTGTTGACTAAAGGCGCTGTAGACCTTAGCTATCAACGCCTCATTATCGATTTTGCTATTTTGACTGCGTCTGATCTGCGCACTGTAAAGACCGTGCACACTACTTTCGGACTCAATCTCATCGGATGCAGCGCCCACCACTGACAGCCAGATATTATCAATCTCCTTGACCTCATCCAGCAGTACCTTACGCAAATCTGTCAGCGTAGTCGCTCGACAGGGAAACACTTCTTCAGGGAGATGCAGTGACTGCGCTCGATAGTCAAGGACGCCATCTTCATTCAGCAGCAGGTCCGCTACATCAAAGTCAGTATGAAAGGCCAGCTCGGTGATGACATAGCAGAGCTGTTCAAGAATGGTGACACCAGGGTCATGTGCATTAAAGTCACTCCAGATATCACCGGAAATTTCCTGCGCCAGCTGCACACCACGTGCCTTGAGCGCAGCAAATCGCTCATCATTCTCTTTTACCGACTCCCTTGAGATCATTACAGGCTCACGCATGCTGACGCCCCCGACACAGGGTAAAACAGGCTTTTTTTCGAAAAGCAGTCCTCATGCTATTTTTTTACCGCATGACCGCTTTCAGTCTGATCATCGCCAGCACTATCTGGCATCTCCCCCTGAGCTATCCACGACTCGCACATATCTTCATCGAACCACAGTCGAGTCAGGTAATACCTGATATTAATCCCATCACCGTAGTTGCAGTTAGTACGCATCTGCAGAGTGTACTGACGGCCCTTGCCATCCCAACGCAACTTTAATTTATTGGTAAATGAAAGATAATAGGCCTGTTGATAACGAATTCTTTTTTTAAGATTCAGAAAATTAAACAACCAGCCACCCGGGTTAAAGGTATTGAGTGCAATGGCATTCATCAACGCATATTTTCCGCTGCGTGGACTGCCGACACCTGCCATGACTTCAAGCCCATGGCAACCTGTCAGCACTTCTGTAATATCATGCCACTCACCATCGGCAGGAATAGTCCTGTGCTGCTCATCGCTATTGGCACCGATTCTGCCATAGGCACTGACAAACCCACCGACATCCAACGTCCACTGTGGTTTATCGTTATCGATACCGACACGCCCTTCAGGGCTCAATGTCACTATCGGTTTTGCATTATTGTCATGACTCACTTTATTAAAGATCAGCTTATCCTGATCCTTTTCATAACTGATAGACCATGCGGGATGCTTTGATGCGCTATTGCGAAAGAAGCTCAACATGCGCTCATGGTCGCCCGTCGCAGAGATTTCGAACCCGTCCTCCGGGCTCTTATCAAACCCCTCATCGACAACGTTCAACGATGACTCAATCAGATCGCCAAACTGCTCTGCAGAGGGCAGCGCCCCTTCGCTGAAGAATCTTTTTAGCGTATCTCTATTCTTTTTTGCCATAACTCAGTTTCCACCAATAATAAGTGTGCTGCCGATTTCAAGTTCATTGACTCCAGTTAGCGCAGGCTTAACCGGTTCAATACTCGCTGTGGTCTCTATAAAATGCGCGCTCATGGGCACCGCCAGGCTCCATGGGTATCGCGGGACAATCAACGCCTCATGCCGGCTATCCAGTTTCGCGGTATCCGTTAATGCGTACTTACCATCATTCTCTTCGGTAATATGTAACATAGAAAAATTGGTCACAAACTCAACATAGTCAAGCTCACGAATATATGATTCAATGTCATCCGCGCGAATCGACCAGCCAAACCGTGCCCTGTAGCCAACATCACACCAGGGACAGATATAATCACTAATGGCCTGATTGAGGCGATTGATGTAGAGTCCGCCAGCACTGATATCACCCGCGAATTTTACGCTACACCTCACCTGAATCTGTTCATAAACCGGATTCCTGACTTCTATATTCAAAAATGGCGACGAAAGGTTCTGCACAAACGCCTGAATTCGGCTCAGCTCTGCACTATTAACCATGCCACGATCGCAGTTATCACGTGCATCACGCTTCATGTGGGGCACCACCACAACCAGCACATTGCCAGGTTGTGGCGTTGCGCTATCACAGACAGTATTCGCAAAGCATTTTACCTTGTGAACATCGGGGAAGCGTTCAAGTATCAAATGCTCATAGTCCCACGCGCTTGAGGCTCGCCCCTTATGACGCAAGCGCTCACTTACCCGTGTTCTGTAGCCACGCTCATCCTCGGCAGGGCGCCCGCGTGTGGCAGGCCCGATGCTGCTGACCGCAGCAAGACCGGGAACAGACTTTAGCGGCCGCCAACTTGCATCAACAGCTATCGCACCAATCGCTTCACTGTTATTCACCTCAGGGACACTGTATTTGAGCTGCCCCACATTGGTTAAAATGCTACGTAATCCACTGAAACCCTCCACCCCATTGGCGACCGAAACCCGTAGCCAATATTGCCCCTGTGGCATCACCGAACTATCACTCACCATTCCTTGTGGTAAGTCCAATGTCACCACGCCTGACATCAGGAAGCCCTCCGTCGTATCTGAAATCACCCGATTATCTTCCAGCGCCAACCACCCGGTGGCTGTCAGACAGCTCCAGTGAATCGCTGGCCTTTGCGTCAGGCAGACACGTGAGACATCTTCATCAAGGTTCAAAAAGAGCGTTAAAGGTCCCGCCAGGTTTTGCGCATCAATGCCGACAAACAGGTTTCCATCATCTTCATACTGTGGAAACAGTCGCATTCTACCTTCTGTTTTTGAAGGATATCTCTGCTCAATACCAAACGGATGAATATGAAAAAGCCGCTCATCCAATGACGGCCTGTCGAATGGTATATCGACACCCGGTCGAATAAGTGTGCGCGCCTTATAATTCAACGAAAGTTGCTTTATTGTCGGTGTATACGGTGCATTAGGCACGGCCAGTGGTTTCTTTCTGCGGGCATTTTCTGCCAGTATGCGTGTCAACAAAAGCGGGTAGTCGGCATGACCAAATGCATTTTCTGGTGATGACATCTGCAATCGAACAAAACCATTGCGAACCCCGGAGCGATACTCGTAATGCTCGTTTATCTCGGCTGCGCCCAAAGGCTTTAGATAATCGGCTGCACCGACTTCCAGCACATTCTTTTCACACACAACCCCACCACGGCCACTCTTAAACATCGCCACACGATACTGCGCCTCTGTTTTGTTCGGCATCCAGTGGCCATTTTGCAACACAGTAATTTCCGCCTTGAAATCTGAATTAAGCGGGACAAAATCATAATCCTGATAGTGACTGGAAAAACCACCACTGAGCGTCGGCAACTCTCCCCACTCCACTTCCAGTTCCATTGCCGTGATCTGTTTGCTTGCCGCTTCACGGCTACCTGCCACAATATATGAGTGACGGGTGGGCAGAGGTCCAAATGGCGCAAATGGTTTTGTTGGATCAATCCGTCCCAGATGGTTCGAAATCACAATATCCTTAACACCTTTTACCGCAACCTCAATCGCTACACTTTTAATCGCCACCGAATTCAACAACGAATAAGCAAAAAAGCTGGCCTCAGGATCAAGACAGACATTCATCATTGGTACACTACAATCGCGCTTTCCGCCATGTACTTCAGGATCATAAGTCGTCACTGGTTCAGCGTCATACCCCAGTGAAAGTGAAATGCTGAGGCCGCTATTAACGCCGCTATCATCCTGTATCGCAGGGGCAATGAGATACTCCTTGACCTCCAGCCAACCGCTTTCTCCACTCAATGTAATCGCGAAAGGCCGTTTAAACAGGCGGTAAAAGAGATCCTGCCACGACTGTTTCAATAACGATGCATAAGCCCCATCATCGCCATCGTATTCTGTCGCAAGCTCAACAAGCCTGCGACGCCGCACATCATTGAGAAAAGACTCCCCACTCAGCAGATAGTAACTGAAAATCTTCCCAAACCACTTTTTGAAGGTCTCAAAAGAATTAACAATATTAGTATCATTAAATTCCGCATCAACAGACGCTGCATCGGGCATCGAAAAATCGATAGAGAACCCAATCTCTCGCCTCCCCTCTTTCAATGCCAGCAGCGGCGACGCAACACAAAAACCGATCTCGGCATCGGCAAGGCCACTCAACTTCATACCACTCCTGACACCTCCAAAGAGCGGCATCGATTCGACAACAGAAGATGGCTCTGCCGATAATTGCGTACGCTTATATGACTTAATCCGCGTCACATGCCCCAGTTCACACTCAGGGGAGACCAGCGGATTACGTTGTAAAAACAGTGTCTGCAACGCATTTACTGAGGCACGCCTGACCAATAACGGCGCATTGAGGTAATACAGCCGCTCGCCAGCAGAACGGTTTTTATCAGCAGAAAAGGCAACCTCTCTGTCCACCAGAAACTCGCCTGTCGCTGCTGCCGGTTCAAACTTCAGAAAAAAACTCTCAGGTTGCCGACCTTTAGGCGCGGTCTTCAGGCAATCACGATAATAAAAATCAAGATGGCGCGCGGTAAAACGGTTGAGTCGTTTTTGTGCGACTTCATAGAGCCGCAAAAACACCATAAAGAGACCGATGGCCGGCTCATGCGACTGGCTTTGCAGTGAATGTTCCAGCATGTCGGCGACTAGCGTCTTAAGATATCGGATACTCGCGGTCATCTTTAGCAGCGCCGCCCCTAGCTGCTCAATCACCGCCTCATGATTATCGAGATCGACTTCTGCCGCATTGATAAAGGCGTATTGACCCTCGACAATGGAGACACCCCATACAGGACTCAGCCGGCTAACATCAGCCATCGCCACGCTTGCGCCCCCTCTTTCTGACCGAAGCATGACTTCAGCCGCCGTATGCAGGCCTGGCAACAGATTAGCACGGATCATCTCATAGATATTACTACGTAGCTGTGCGGCCGGTTCTGTGGGGGCCGCCGCGAGACGCTGTAACCAGAAATCAAGCGTAGCAGCGACGCCTATCACATACTCCGCGGGTGCCGCCAGCTCAGATGAATTGAGTCGAGCAAAACCAGACTCGATGCCCTGCACGTTACTGGTCGCAATTAATGCCATGATAACGGCTTCATTGGAATTAAATAGCGCTGCCCAACTGCCCTCTTTCTGATTAGCAATGTTGTAGTAATTAATCATTGCGGCATACTCAGATGCCATCGACAGTAACACTTCAAAGGTCATTTCATCGACATCAAAATAGCCAGGACGAAATGCCAGTGGCTCACGCTGCCCCTGGTCACTGCCGTCTGAAACCCTGCTATTAAAGCCGTAATCCTTCATTTTCTATGTTCTAACCCTGCCATCAAAGACGCACATTGGTCCCTTCGTTAATGTAGTATGGATAAACGATATTGCTTCTATTATTTGTCGTTCGCACGGTGTAATTGAGACAAAATCTCACACAACCATTGAACTGATCCTCCAGGTCCACATCGATACTATTCAGCGTAATCCGCGGCTCAAAAAAGAGCACCGCTCGAGCAATATCATCCTTTAGTGCGGTCATCACACTTTCATCAAGCTTCTCGAACACTCTTTTTTTCAGCCCGCAACCGTAAGCTGGATACATCACACGCTCCCCCGACGAGGTCCCTAACAATATGCGCAGACTTTCGTTGATATCCTGCTCATTAGATACCATCGACACACTTATTCCATTGGCGCTTTTTGTAAACGCGGGCGGAAAACTCCACCCTGTTCCAAGAAACTGCTTGTCGCTACTCACCTTTGCCATTTTCGTGTTAACCACCAATCATCACTGTGAAACAACCCAACACCACACTGCCACCATGCGCGGTCGAGTCACCCAATCTTGCCGCTGGTTTATTCGTAATCATGACAGTTGCAGAACCCTTGGCAATCGTATCTGGCGGCCCCACGCAGACACAACTATCGCCAACCACCGCGGCAGGCATGCTGCCGATCAATACCGTTGGCGCACCCGGACCAGTCACTGGCCCGCCAACATGCGGCACAACCCCAGTCACCATTGGGCAGGTATGCATATCGGTAATCCTTGCTGCTGGCGGCATACGGCCCCTCCTGATATTCGTTAATCCATCAATAGCATCGTCATGGACAAATGGTGTTAATTGATCATCACCATCGCGCCCTTGACTGTCGTCTGCCCCGATGCCGAAAGCTCTGCCGTGGCACTGCCTTCGGCACTGAAACCGATCTGAGCCGTGAGGCTTACATTCAGCCCTTCAACCGAAACATCACCTGCCGATGAACTGACTGCAATCGCATCAGTCGCCTCGATATTGATTTTTCCCTGCGCCGTGATGTTGATATCTTTAGGGCTATCGATCGTCACTCCGCTATCTGCCAACTCCACCTTATTACCATTCTGGTCCTGTAACAGAATCGACTTTTCGTCATCGTTCAATACCACTGTGTTTTCACCGGGGGTGACAATTGTGATGATCTTTTTTTCATCATCAAATTCAACCTTAAGCTCGGCCTTCGTCACCAACGCTTTGGTGTAGTTGTCCGCGCTAAGTTCATACGGTGCAGCGCGCTTACTACTATAGAGGCTGCCCAGCACCACCGGGTTATTGGGGTCGTTGTTGAGATACCCCAACACCACCTCATCTCCGATCTCTGGAATAAAAAAGGCCCCCGCACCTTCCGAAGCATAAAAATTAGCCAACCGTGCCCACACCCCTTCCTGCTCTGCCTCCATCACAGGCAGCTTAACCTGTATCTTGAATTCGCTGGAGGGGTCTTCATCCAGTTTTATCACCACGCCAATCTGTAATCCTTCGACACCCGGCAGCAATCCAGAGGCAGGTGGCGCCACCAGGTCACGCTGTTCGGCAAACCAGTTATCCGACATTCCAAAATCGACACGTGTGCTCCACTGGCCGTTTGATATATCGTGCTCAACAGTACTCACAAAGACATTGCCACTGAAACGCTCACCCACACCCACCAGCTCAATCATGCCGCCGATGCTGGCCTTCGCACTCCCCTGAAACTTCATCCGTCCACGGATACGCGCCAGTGCTGCTTTTAACTGCTGTCCCTTGGCCCAGTCACTCAGCACCGATGATTCAAGCGGGACCGACGATTGCAGACGAAATTTATCAAGGCCGATCACCTTGGCTAGTTCAGCGGATGCCAGGTTACCACTTGCACCGACCGCCACGCCCGCCGCCGTCTCACTCACGACTTCCTGCTTAGAGGGATCCCAGCCAACAGTGTCCACCGACGTCAACTGACTGCGCGCATCCAGATCTGCACTAAACTCCATCAGATCTTCACCATAGGTGACCTGTAACACCGCTGCTTCATCACCCTTAGGTGGACCGACGGTTACTCTGGCGTCGTCGACATAGACAAGCATGCCATTGACTTCAGCGCGGGATAACATAAAGTCCCAATCTGTACAGTAGTGTTGCACCAGTTCTTTATATTCAGTTTTGCTCGCCTCGACAGCTGCGCTCAAACCGGCATAGTTGCCAATCAACGCAGTGATGACATCACTGTCCTTTGAATCGATATAATTGGCATTCTTGCGCCCAACGGTCATCGCTACCGCTTTATCGCGACACTCTATCACCAGACGACTGTAGTTATCGCCACTCACCTTGATCCCATGCCGGATGACAATCCCTTCAAAAATAGTCTCTTCATCATCGTCGTAACCGGCATTGATCTTGATTACTGCGCCCGGCTTAAACTGATCAGAATTGCTGACAGGAAAATCCTGCTCTGGCATATCGCCATCCAGTAGCACTATCTTTGCAAACGGCACCTTATTGATCGCCTTATTGACGTTGACAGAGACCACCTGAATCTCCTCATCTATCGCTGCGCCATCGCAAAACAGGCTCAACTTAAGAACGCCACCGCCATCCAGATTTGGTGAATCCGCCATGAATCACCGTAGCGGAGGGAAGTGCAGTCGGGTACCTGGCTTGAGATCCCGAAAGCTGGTTAAATTATTCACTCTGGCAACCTCTAAATAATAAGCGCTATCTTTATAGATCCTGTAACAGAGCAGGGGCAAAGTATCGCCCGCCTGCACCTCTACATAATGAGATAGATCCGGCGATGAACGATTCGCCTGTAACGCCTCTTCTTCCTTGCTGAGAAAGCTTGAAAATGCAAGTTTGACTTTGGCACGCAGCGGCTCTCCACTCGGCTTAAACAGCGTGTACTCGATAGACATTGAATCGAGTCGCCCAAAAAATATCAAACTTCCCCACAGCAGGCGGACAATATTGGTTTCATGTTTATTGCCATCATACTTGTAAACGATATCACTCAATTGTTGCACCTGAGCTTTAACATCAGGAACCCCGGCCACATCCACCACACCGGTACCATCAAGCACAATATCAAAATTAATCTTTTCGGCATCTACGCTGCCAAATTTTGTCTCGGCACCCGCCTGTCCTATCGCCTCTTTTTTATTGTAACTAATCGAATGAGCATGACTATAGCTGGATGGATTCACCATCACCTCAAAAACGGTGCCTTCGTCTACTGAAATCTTACCGCCATCATCTGCACAGGGCGAGAGCGCTAATCTTTTTTTCTCACCGTCAGACATCGCTATCCCTAACGCTCATCACACTCTCGCAAGCACTCAACCACCAGCTCGCGACACTCTGCCATCAACTCTTCTCTGAGCGCCGAGATATCCGCCAGACTCTGTTGTTCGTTTACAAATGATGCGTGCTCTGACTGTACCGTCGACTTAATCACCAGCTGCTTGACCTCTATCGTCATCGCGTCATACCACCCTGTCAAAATAGTTATAACTCAGCTCGATCTTCTCGATCGCAATCTCGTTCTTGGTTGAATTAAATCCCTCAACCTCCCAGTTCACCGGGAATGCATTCACAAACGACCATACCCGCGTCGGTTCACCCGCCTCATTCATCAGGGAGACCTCTACCGTCATCGGTTTGACCTGCTCAATCAACTGCCCTTCCAGCACATCCTTACACCAATCCACCAGTGGAGAATCCTTAGGCGCGACACCCCGCTTCAATACCAGCTTGGGATGCTTAAGCGTTTTTGGCAGACGGTGCACAAAGCGATTTTCACCTCCTTCGGCCAGATCTTCGGTCTCCATCTCGGAACCAATACCGGAGACCTCCTGAAACGAAGTGTCAGCATTGTCCGACGTCGCCGCGAAGACCACCTTAAAATAAAAAGCGGATAGTGGGTATTCCCCGGTTTGTGACGATGATGCGGGCGCCATTAAATATACTCTTATGTAAGATAATATCTCACTGGAGGCACGATAAACGATACCGTACCGCCAGTGATAGAGGAACAGCCTAGGCGTTTGCGATCGTCACACCTTCATGAACAATTTCAATCGTCTCGATTGCCGCCTCATTGCCATCCGCCTTGAGATCGGTCCCGGTGATCTTGGTCGGCCATGCGTTCGCAAGCGTCCACACCATCGTCGGCGCCCCCGCCTCATCCAGCAAACTAATAGTCACCGGCACACGCTTGACGGTGTTCATCTTGATCTGATTAAACCAGTCCCAAAACTTGTTATCAGATTTGAACACACCCTTCTTCATTGTGACATTGCTCGACTTCTTGATGCCCGGCATCTTGATAGTAGAAAACTCAGGACTATCACCGTGGCGATACTCGATGGGCTGTGCCTCAAGATCAAGCCCGGAAACCTCCTGAAAAGAGAGCACTTCGCTATCCCACTTCACCTGAAAATAAAACTTTGGCAACGGCCATACAGTCGTTGATTGTGCAGATCCATCATCAGCCATAACACACCTCCCTATAATTATTATTCAAAAAATATTATTTTTAATAATCTATTGAAAACTCGAACTACGATTTCTGCATCTGCTGCTGGAAGGTGATCTCGATGAACTCTGCAGGACGCGAAATCGCCACCAGCACGGTCACCCGCAAGATGCCTTCGAGTATATCCTCCGATGTCATCGTTTCACCCAGACCCACATTGACACTAAAGGCATCGTCAGGGCTTGCCCCCGCCAGCCCACCTCGTTTCCAGATACCGGTCAGAAAATTGCGGATCATGCTCTTAATGGTTACCCAGGTGTTGGCGGTATTCGGCTCAAACACATAGGCCTTGGTCGCCAGTCGGATCGATTCCTCAAGCATAATCATGGTGCGACGCACATTGACATAACGCCAGTCAAGGCTATTGCCATCAAGTGTACGTGCACCCCACACCAATGTACCCTCGCCGATAAAAGAACGGATCGCATTAATCGACTTACCCTGCGTAGTAACATTAAGATCTTCCTGCTCATCATGCGTAATGTTGACTGCGGGTGTGACAACTGCATTCATACTGACATTGGCAGGCGCCTTCCACACGCCACGCGTGTTATCGACCATGGTATAAATACCTGCCATCGCGGCAGCAGGAGGCAGGAGATTCAACTGCTCACGTATCTCCTTGATCAGATTGCCGTACAATGGACTAGCCGCACGCAGGCTCTTATTCAACAGCATTTTATCGGCAATAATCTCTTCATCCGATTTATCATCCCAGGTACTGGTAATGTTATTGATCATCTCGATCTGCTGAGTTGCTTTGGGCGTACTGTTCTCATCTGCTTGTTCACCCAGCCCTAACTCAGTACGCAGTAGTCCTTGCAATACATCGGGATTGGCAACATTTTCAAAGCCCAGTTCATTTTCCTGCACGATGGTGGTATTCACCCAGGGATAATAGGCCGTTGCAAAATCGAGATAATTGATGCCAAGCGCTGAACGAAAATTATCAATACAATCGCCGGCAGGGTCCTGACGATCTTTCTCGCCCCCCCACACATCAAGGATCGCGACACGATTACGCATCTTACCACCACAATGGGCCAGTGCTGTCTGTTGCACGCTGATGCTATCCGCAGCTGCCAGCAGTACTGTTTCCGGCACCACCACCATGGTAGGTTCCTGCTCTTTAACTAACAGGCCGATGCCTTTTGAAAGCTTGCCCGCCTCAACATCGTCACCGTACTTACCCACAGAGACGATATAGCACGGCCCGCCACCATTCTGAAAAAACAGCAACATACTATAATAAAGCAGGTATTTTCCTGCATTTTGATTTAACAGGTATTCTGTGCCAGCGAGCGTAAATGCGGCCTCTTCAAACGAATCTGCTGGTTTTTCCTCAATCGCAAAACTCGCTGACGGCGCAAAACCGAAATAGTTGTGAAACTCGGACATTGAAGTAATACGCCACGGCTTATTCGACAACGTCTTACCTTTATTATCTGCCCTCTCTGTATAGCCGATAAAGGCCGGTACTGCTGTCGCAACTTCAACAACAGAGTTTGGAAAGGCGTTCTTTTCAACGATATAGACGCCTGGCGTTTTCATCTGTCCCATAATATCTCCCTTATATACAGTTAACAGTTAATATAAATTTCCGATACAACCTCGTTACTGCCGTCGATGACATCACGCCCCAGACGCGTGACCTCCGCCATTGGCAAGCGCTTGATAATTACCTTGTCACCACCGTTATCTTTTTCTCTCAACTGGAACCGATATTTTGGACTCGCTTTCAACGACAATTTCTTTGTCGTTCGAAAGGTCATCGCCTCACGCCGATCACCTACGATCTCTCTACCTGAAAACACAAACTCTGCATCACTATCAAGATCAGATAAATAGACGTTCTCTCTAGCCACCCGCCCCAGCAGATAGTACTTCCAGAAAACCTCTCGCTCCTTAAATCTGATAACGTAGTGTTTAGGAGCGACGTCGTTATCGCCATCAACATTCTGTAGGTCTTTTTCCGAAACGCGGATATTCACCACAAAGAGTGGCGGCAAACGCTTTTCCCTATGACTAAGAACATCCGTTAGCTGGTTTGAGTCCAGTCTTGTTAGGTCGATCATAGATACATATTTGCTATCATGCAACTTGATCCAGCCATCAACGGCGTCTTCTCTACCACCGCTATCAAACAAAAGCATGCTGTCATCCGCTTCAAGCGATGCATCTGTTCTGCTTTTAAATCCAGCGTCTTCAGTCGTTACCTTAAACACCAGATTCAGAGGCTCATCTTTATCCTCAATGTAAAGTTGCAATGATTCCGTATCTTTTGTGTCAAACATCACTGTAATGCCACCAACAACCGGCTTTACAAGCAACCCGCCATTCCCAATCACACGCGCCGTGCTTTCAGTCGGAATAAAGTTGAGGCCAGGCGCCACGCCATCTTCATAAAAACCGTGTTCAGTCGTGACAGTAAATAGTGATACGTAATTGGCCATCTATAAGTGCTCCTAGTTACCCAGTAAAAACTCGGGCTCCTTCATTAGATGGCTTTGCTGTTGGATATCACCCGCATCAAATGTCACCATCCTCACTTTATAGAGCACGGACGGCAGATACTTCCCGCCCAACATTCCCCACATACTGCTCAGATCCTGCATACTCATATTTTCGATATCGAGCATAATCTTCTCGATGCGCTTATCCAGTGCTGGCGTATTGTGTTGATCCATCATCGGTTGACGTTGAAAAAAACTCACCGCAGTCGAGATAAATTTAAGCCCTTCGGAGTAGTTACCACCACTAAAATTTCCAGCAACCATCAAATAGAGATTAAGATAAAGTGGCGTAGTAGAGACCACAGAGCGCTCAGCGCCCGGCGCATTGAGATGCCCCTGCTGCTGCGGTGTGGTGTCTTTTTCGATGTTAACCAGGAACAGTGCGAGCTTGTTATTGACATGCACTGAGACCGTGCTATCCAGCTCCAATAGATTGGAGATCACGACCATGTCTTCACTCAGTGAAAACGTTCGCCTGATATATTGATTCAGTTCACTAGCGATATGGCCAACAGCAGCATCAATCATGTGACCGCAGCCCCCATTCTAAAATTAGGTGTTACATTGCGCTTAGCAAGACAGATAGGTATTCCGGCAAGCACCTAATCCCAGGGGCCCATATGCAAATTCAACGAACCAACCCTTTCAGTCTAACTAGACTTACAGATCGCTACCCGGAACGCAAAACAACAAACCTGAAGATTAACTACCTGACTACATCCATCTCATTTAGAACAACTCAACACGCTTACTTATTATTATTTAAGATTCGATACAGAATGTCGGATTGAGTATAACGACTCTTTTTTTATTAGTAAACAATCCTCCAGCTTCTATCATGAACGCGGCTGATGACGTGATTTCTTCATAAACAATCATTGCATGATTGCTCTGTTATGCTATAAAAGTGGCGTATTTTTTCGCGCACCATCAATACATACTGGAGATATCGATAATTAGCGGCGTATAGATTTGGATACCATTGACAAAAATACAAAAAGGTAATGAGTAAACCTGAGCTATGTTAATTGTTTAAAGCAGTAATGCCTTTGTTTAGAACTAATCTAAAATCCGCACTGGAATCGATCGCCGGGCCGGCTTTGATGGTGTGGAAATACGCTGCGATCGATCTCACTAACTCCCCCGTGAAGCCGGTCTTGTAAAGGTGACCTGCATCAGAGCACCTCTATCCGATTTAAAACTGACGATCAGTAGCCTCAACGCCAATACCACCACCGACTATCATCCTGCAAACACACTGCCAGACATATATTCTATAAAAAGCACTGCCCTGACAGACTCATCCAGCATTTCGCGATCGATATACCCGATGGCGTCTTCATGGCTTGCCACCCAGGCCTTAATCTTAGCCCCATCACCCAACACGGCTGGTGGCCGTCCGCGACCGGAGTAGACAAGGCGCGACCAGTAAACCTTGATGCGACTCAATGGCTTTTGCACAACCTTGTCGTAGAACGCTTGTTTGATCTCTCTGCCATCCTCGTGATAGACTGGCAGCAGGTGCGTGCCGTTTTCCAGCACCCTGGTTTTACCAATATAAAGACGCTTAACTTCAGTGGCAGTCACCTGCGTGACAGCACTGTTCGGGTTGACGATGATGGCGATATCAGCCTCAGCACTCGATCCAAACACAAAACCCAGAGCAAGGATGGCAAAAAGGATTTTTACTTTTTCAAGCATTGCCATACCCACCTAAAACACCACATCTATAGCAAAGGAGAAGGCATTGACTCGCTCCTTACCAGGGTCCTCGGCAAACAGCCCGGCCGCCATTTCTGCCCCTGGCTCTGGGTTATCCTGCGGAGAAATACGCTGCCATTCCAGTTTCAGTGCTGTGGTGGGATTCAGCATATGCTTTACTCCCACGGCCACCGACTTTTGCCCCCAACCACTCTTCTGATCGAAACCGGCATAGGTGACATGCGGCAGGGTATCGCCAAGATAATAGCCCAATGTAATGTATCCCGCCCGGGTACGCGCCTCCTCTTCATCATTTAGTGTTGAAACTGCATACTCGAAGTAGCTCACAAGGCTGCCCCACTCATTGCGCATCCCAGCACTAATAATGCGCTTTGTTTGGCCATCGAGCTCATGCCCCGGCGCATCTACACGCCCCTGAGCCACACTTGTCTGAAATTCGCTGGAGTCGTTAGCCGCACCAAGTTTAACCCCGACAAGTTTTGAAATAGCCTGGTGTGATTCTCCAAATTTCACCTCTCCAAAAAAAAGGCTGCGCCAAAAAATCCCATTCACCCTCATGCCTATGCTGGGAAAAATAGAGCGCTGACCCCACTAAATGACTCAAAGGTGATGCTGGCGGAGAGTTCTTCCAGACCGTAATACTCATGTGGCGGCCTGATCCAGGGATATGCCAATCCAACATCATAATATTCAGAAACCAGATTATTTGGGTATTTGAGCTTGCCAAATCTGAGATCAATCTGCTCAGACAAATGAAAGGAAGCAAACGCCCAGTCGAGGTTAAGCACGTAGTTCTCCTCATAACCGGCGGCGAACAACTGCCCTTCCAGCGTCCATAACGGATTCACATCGGACACCAGATGCAGATGCAAACCGAAACGAGAATCGTCAAAGGTGCCATGCTTGTCGACAATGTCGCGATAGGTCGCTTCAGAATTAGTAATGGAATAGGCTGAGGTAAAATAACCATCCCACTTCAGATCTGCGGCAGAGGCTGCGCCACTCAGGAGTAGAACGGATAACAGCAATAGCAAGCTACATTTTTTCACTTCCCCCCTTTGGCAAATGATTTCATTCAGGCACCGTCTATTACTATCTTGACCTGAATTCAATTAACTTAAATTGCTCGGAAGACATGTCAATGGCCTTACTGTCCTCAAGCATGCGTTCAATTTCATCTGCGGGAACAGGCTTGCTAAAGTAGAATCCCTGCATCGACTGACAGCCGATACTTTTCAGAAAGCACAATTGTTCTTCGTTCTCGACCCCTTCGGCAATGACATCCAATCCGAGAGAGCGCCCCATCTCCACCACAGCACGGGTAATGGCCATATCATCATTATCGTTAGGAATATCCATGACAAATGAGCGGTCAATCTTGAGGGCATCCAGTGCAAATTTCTTCAGATAACTAAGTGATGAATAGCCCGTACCAAAATCATCCAGCGAAAGAAATACCCCTATCAGCTTGAGACTTTCGAGTGTCTCCACCGCCTGATCTACCTGGTCCATCAAGATGCCCTCAGTCAGCTCCAGGTCAAGCAATTCAGCTGGCAGGCCTGTCTCAGTCAACACCTTGCTTACCAGCTTGGGCAAGTTGACATGCTTGAACTGACGCGCGGCGATATTAACCGAAACCTTGAGGGACCACCCTGCCTGGTGCCATAGCACCGCCTGGCGACAGGCCTGGTACAACACCTGCTCACCCATCGGCACGATGAGACCGGTCTCTTCGGCAATGGGCAGAAACTTGAAGGGCGCAATCAACCCTTCCTCAGGATGCATCCAGCGAATCAGCGCTTCAACCCCAATGATCTCACCCGACTGCAACGAGACCTGGGGTTGATAATACAAAATGAATTCATTGCGCTCCAGTCCCCGCCGAATGGAAGCCTCCATTTGAAGCGACTCGACTGCTTTTTCGTTCATGTCAGAAGAATAGAATTTGAAGTTGTTACGGCCATCCTCTTTGGCACGGTACATCGCGGTATCGGCATTCTTCAACAGTGCATGGGGATCCTTGCCATCATGCGGGTACAGGCTGATGCCGACGCTGGAAGTCGCAACAAACTCCTCTCCAGCAAGATTGAACGGTGTTGACAGACCTTCGATGATCTTCTTCGCCACTTGTGCTACATCCGATTTTTTACCCACATCACCGAGCATAATGACAAACTCATCCCCCCCCAGCCGTGCGATGGTATCCCCATCGCGTACACAATTGCCAAGTCGCTCCGCGACCCCCTTCAACAGCAAATCACCGACATCATGCCCAAGCGTGTCATTAATCATTTTAAAGCGATCAAGATCAAGAAAAAACACTGCCAGTAGACGGTCATTCCATGGCAATCGAGTCATCGCCTGACTCAGGCGATCGAGAAATAACATGCGATTAGGCAAGCCAGTAAGTGCATCATGGTTGGCAAGGTGATTCAGGTGCTCTTCAGCCCGTTTTCGTTCAGTAATATCCTTGGCGACAAAGACAGTTCCCCTCTTTTTTCCGTGGCTATCAAGCATCTCTGCACCTGAAATAACCACCGGAATCTTGCGCTTCTCCCTGGTCAACAAGGTGGTTTCAATATTGCTAATCACACCCTGCTTCGTCATATCCGTGACCAATAACGCCTTGAAAAGCGCCTCTTCTTCAGCAATCAGATTATCGATGGACATACCGATTAATTCCTGCTCACTATACCCAAGCTGCCTGATGGTGGCTTCATTCACCTTGACGATGCTGGCATCTGGACTAACAACCATCAGACTATCCGCCATGGAACCAATAATATCCTCTACCTCGTGACGCGCATCAAGCAGGGCCACCTGACTGCCATCCAGCTGATCTAGCATCTGATTAAAAGAATAGGCAAGCTCTCCCAACTCGTCCGATGATTGCCAGTGCACCCGCTCAGAGAGTTTACCCTGCTCTGAAATTTTACTGGTTACCTGAGTAAGCAGCCTGATTGGCTGGGCAAGATTACGGGCAAATAAATAGGCAACAATAAGCCCGATCAAGAGCACCACCACCCCAATCAGGATCATGGCCTGAGTCAAGCTATTAACAGGGCCGAAATAGGCATCGGCCGGAATTGCCACGAAGACACTCCAACCAAGCTGCGGCACCATGGCGCGGGTAACAACGTTATCGCTACCGAGTAATTGATAACGCCCCAGTACGATGTCAGTAGATGACACCGCCCCCATTAGCACCATATCGGTGTCAGTGGCATTGATTGACTGACCGAGCCAGCGGGTATCTGGGGCATGCAAGATATCCCCCTGCTCGTCGACAAGCACTATATAGCCATTTCCACTCAACTCAATATCCTGGACGACCTGATCAAAACGACTCAAGGGAACGGTGGTCTCGATAAAACCAAGAAACTGATCAAAATAATCGATATAACGATAACTCAGCTTTAAAACAGGCTCTCCAAGAACAGAGGAGTGGGCCGGCGAGGAGATAACAACCTGATTCGGCATGCGCTCGGCCTCGGCATAGTTGCGTGATTGACCGATATCGTGCAAATCACTGACCAGATTTCCATGGCGAAGTTTGACCTCCTCCTCACCCAGTGCATTCGCGTAAGTAATTTCGGGAAACACATCCATGTAATTAGCGAAGTCCTGCGCCAGGACCAGCTCACTGAACGACTGGTAATATTTAGCGACAGCCTCGCTTTTCGCAAGGCGCTCAACCACATTTTTCAGGCCCACAATATCGCTACTCACCAGACTGGTCACAGCCGCCGCCGTGGCCTGAATTTCTCTCTCCTGCACAATCCTGAAATGGGACTCCATCACCCAATAACTGGCGACACTGATGATCGCCGTCACCATCACCACAATCACCGTCTGCATCATCACCAGGCGCAGAGTGATGGAGGATTTGCGGCGAAATGCAGCAGGCATCTTTTGCGGCGATTCCACAGAAGGGGCTTTCACATCAGCCATCCCGGTCTTCTACCGGTACTACACCGAAGTCCCTGATGATTTTTTTTGCCGGTTCCGAGCCAACAAAATCGATAAAATCCTTTGCTGGCCCTGTGGCTTCACCCTTGCTGATGAGATAGAACCCAGTAACATAAGGATAGCGCCCTGCAGTAATATTTTCTGCGCTGGCCTGAATACCATCCACCGTCAGCGCTTTCATACCAGTGCGAACCACCTCCGACATAGGCAGATAACCGAAGGTATATTGATGCTGGTTCAGGGCTGCCACCGCATCAGGAGTCGAAAAAAACCTCTTGGCCTTTGACTCCAGGCCCGCAAACCCCGGCAACTTCTTTTCCAGCACGCTGCGGGAAGAGTCACCCTTCTCCCGATCCACTGCATACAAGCGGTGGCGCGGGCCATTAAGCTGATTCCAGTTACTAATCCGCCCGGCATAGATATCCACCACCTGGGTGGACATTATATTGGTCACCCCCTCGGCGCTGGGATGAGCAACGAATACTATAGGTGCGATGGCAAAATGATATTCTACCAATCCCTTCGCTTCTGTTGGTTTGACCCGGCGAGCCGAGCGCCCCAGCCTCACCCGCCCTGCGGCAACAGCCTTGATCCCCCCCTTTGAACCAATACTGTCGGGAACCTCCACCGTTACACCTGAATGCTCTTTTTCAAACGCCGTCGCCAGCAAACGCAACAGATTCTGGTTATCACCAGTGCCGGCAATAACAAGCGTTTCGGCACTCACACCGCTCATGCTGAGTGATAACAAACATAATAAAGATAAAATACGCATGACTTCTCCCTGTCAAATTGATCACTTATTAAAAATGTATCGACCGACTAAAGATAAAATAAATAAATTAAAAGCAGCATAGAGCCAAGACCGTAAAAATATCGGCGGGCAAAAATAGTCGTTTCCCGAGTTGCGCCGTTGGCGCCAGAATTACACTATCGAGGCGATTCACATTGCCGCCCGGCTTAACGTGCCATCTGTCAGCATCACTTCAAGAGAATCGATTCACAATGTGAGGGCGGATCAACGTTTGAATACTTGTTGAAAGTCTCAAACCGATGCGATGGCTGTCATAGAGAAGATCGGCTCACCTCAACTGGGTGTCAACTTCGACATCGGTCACTCTCTTTTAAATCATGGACCACCTGCTGAGACAGTGCAGATGCTAGCAGGACACATCTGGAATGTGCACGTGGTAGACATCAAGGACAACACTCACTTTCATCTTGTACCAGGCAAAGGTGATTTGCCATTTAATGAATATCTGGATGCGCTGAAAGCCAGCGGCTACCCAGACTTTTTGACACTGGAACTCTACTCCTATCCTGAAAAGCCCATAGAAGTGGGAGTACAAGGACTGGCTTATCTTTCTAATGTATTAGACGCCTTACATGAGGATTAGCACAGAGGCATGCTAAACACTTAAGGCTCGTCACTGTAAATAAATACGTTTAATGGTGTGCGCGATAAACAAACGAAGAAACCGGAAGTCAATAATAGCCGTATTGGATAGCCCATGAAGCCGCCCATACTGCACTCAGCCCCCTAAAGCTTGTGGGTAATTGGACGATAATGTCTTCAATACGCACTGCCAGCCTGCGCAGAGCAAGATCTAGCGAGTCGTAAATATGGATACATTACAAGCTCCAAAGATTGGCGAAATTCTAATCAAGGAAAACCTCACAGAAGCCTCCACAATTCAGAAGGCCCTTGACCAACAAAAATCAAGCGGCGCGATGCTCGGTGACATCCTGGTCAACGACAATATCATCTCCAAAAAGCAACTAAAAAAAGCGTTACAGATCCAGTTCAGGCACAAGCTTGCCATTGCAGTACTATCATTCATCACCACAACGGTTATGCCAGCGTCACTTAAAGCAGGCGAATCAGCATCGCTGCTTATAACGGGTCGAGTAGCCCCAACCAGCTCAGTATCGATTAGTAGAAGCATCTCTTCAATGGCGGGTATGCCATCGAAAGACGGTATACCGAATCTTATGACCAGCATCACCGAACAGAATAATAATCAGGCAGGCTATTCCGTTCTTCTCGAAGCAAAAAGCATTGATGACAGCGGCCATCTTGAGCTTGTTAGCAAAGATGACAACAAACCCCTTCCCTATAAAATCACGTATGGCAATAAGGATGTCTATTTTACAGAAGGTAAAGCATTGATTTCAGATGTCGCGGCATCTAAAGGTAATAAACAAGTCGAAACTAAAGAATTAAAGATTACACCTGAAATAATAGGGCATTTAGGTGATGATTACTTATCAGATACTCTAACACTGGTTATCGTTGCAAAATAACTACCTACTCTAATTCTTTTCTAATTTTTTCGCGCAACTTACCGTTAATACAACTGAGAGCATGGAGCCAAACTGTCAGCTAGTTTTCGATTGACAGCATATCTATTTCAGATTCCCAAGGATTGACTTATTACACCTACTTTGTAGGTGTATTGTTTAATTTGCTATGTATTTATATTTTTAGAGGAAGATTAATGTTATGAATAAAAAATCACTATCAAAAGCCTCTCTTAAACAAGCCCTCGTTGGATGTGGACTAACACTACTCACTGGTTCACTGGTGGCTGCACCAACAGGGAATGTGACGCCTGGCGGCAACATCCCTGGCATCCTTGACGTGACCTTGACTGATGATGCGGGCATTGCCGCACTGGACCTCACTATTAATGAGCCAAATAGATTGATCACGACGGTCAACGAAAGAACAAACAACAAAAATGGTTATACCGTCACCTTGACCTCTTTGAATGGCATAACATCAGGCGTGTTCCTCGGTGCCGTGGATGCAGAGACGTTACCTTATTCGATGACCTATAACGGCGTTGCAGTCACTCTGGTCGCCGGCTCTGCAACAGTGACCGACGTTAATGCCAAGACCCTTGGCGCGGGTGTTGATAAGCCACTAAGAATTGCCTATGACGGAACATCGGTATTTCTAGCACCTGACGCTTATGCCGACACGCTCACTTTCACCATCGCCGCTAAATAGCCGTATAACGTAACAGATGCAGAAGGCATTGCCCTGGCAATTTTCACAATTGCCAGGCCTGCTCAACAGAAGGAACCATCATGACTCGCTCGATTGCGTTACGATTTTTTTTGGTTGCAATCACTTTATGCATCAGCGCACCAACACATGCGTTCAAATTAATACCTATTAAGGCCGATTTTTCTCCTACTGGAAAAAATTCAACCCAGATCTTTAAACTGGAAAACGACAGCGATGTGTCGATTGCCATACAGGTATCCGCCTTAACCAGACAGGTAGATATCGATGGCAAAGAGAGCTATCAAAATGCTGATGATGATTTCATCATTTTTCCACCCCAGATGGTGATCTCTCCTCACAAGACACAAACTGTTCGCGTGCAATGGGCAGGGGATGTTGCGCCGAGCCTTGAACTCCCATATCGACTTGTTGCAGAGCAGCTTCCAATTGCGCTTAATCGCGAAACAGCCAATGGCGCACATGTAAATATTCTCATGCGTTATCTCGGTGCGATATATATCGTCCCGGACAATGCAAAACATAGCATTGCTGTCAGTAGCATCCAAAAAGAACGACAGAAGGACGGGAGTAATGCACTGTTGCTAACGCTCGAAAACAGCGGAAGTTCCCACGCAATCCTGGGGAATCTTTCAATCCAGCTTCCCACAGGACGCGATATCAAAGGGGGCAGTGAAACAATTACATTGACGCCATCGGAACTTGATGGAATGAACGGTGAAAATATTCTTGCCGGCCATCAACGACGCTTCTCCGTGCCTTGGCCGAATAAACTTAACGCAGTACCTGAAAAGATCGACCTGGAATTTACACCATGGCGCTGATTCACTGGAGCCCTGATTCACTAGAGCTCTAATTCACTAGAGCACTGGGCATTAGCAGAACATTTCATACACTTTGCCTCATAAAATAACAATAAACAATGTTTTGGCAGACTTAAAAAATAGACTAATACAGCGTGAAGACGGGTACATTTTTCAAAAAATGGGTTTTGAACAGAAAAGAATCGAAAATCTGTTGCAATGGTTATGGATTGTAGTCCGTCAAATCACGTGCCTTGTTGTGCTTGCTAGCTCATTTAGTAGTCAGGTGTTCGCAGTAAACGACGCACAACTGTTTGAAGAGGTTTTCGGCAAACAGCCGATCCAGAAAGATCAGCGCATATCCGTTCCGCTGATCGTTGAATCATCCCAACTGGGAAATATCGATATCCTGATCAGCGGGCAATATGAAGTGCTTAAAATTGATACTCTCGGATTTTCTTCGAAGATCGGTCATCTGCTTCAGGAAGCGGTACTACAGAAGATTATCGATTTATCAAACCAGTCTGATGATATCAATACGATCCCTCTACACGATTTTGGCATCGACCTATATTTCGATAATCAGGAACTCGAACTCCATGTAACCATTAGACCAGAAGCACGTAAAACCACGACAAATGCACTCTACAAACGCACTCCACCCTACCCGATATCGCAGGCCCTGGCAGTGAGTCCAGTCAGTGCTTACCTCAATATGCGCGTCGGTGTCGACTATTACCACAAATCCAATGGCCTATTCGATGGCCGTCAGCCGGCGATTGCTTCATTTGAACAGGCACTGCGTGTAAAAGACTGGGTGCTGGAAGCCGATACCCGCTACCTCGAAAAAAACAGTACTCAGTGGCAACGAGGTAATGTCAGGGTGGTTCATGATGATACTGAACGCATGTGGCGCTATGCACTCGGTGACCTCTCCTATCCTACTTCCGGTATACAGCAGTTCCAGCCAATGGCCGGCTTCACGCTCGCGCGGAATTTTTCACTGCAGCCCTACCGCGTCACTACACCATCAGGCAATGCTGATCTATTTTTGAACAATGAATCGACAGTGGAGGTGCTGGTAAATAATAACGTTATCCGCGTACTCAGACTGCCAGCTGGATCGCATAACATCCAGGACTTTCCTTCCACCAGTGGCATTAACGATATACAACTAAGAATAACCGATAGCGTTGGTCGCACCAAAACGGTTGAAGTCCCCTTTCTATTTGACAGCACCTTACTGACGCCCCGACTCAGCGAATATAGCTACAGCATAGGCGTGCCCTCAACAGTAGTGAATGGCAAATATGTCTACGACGAAGACCTTCCAGGCGTTTCGCTATTTCATCGTAAAGGGATCACCCCCGAACTCACGCTGGGTGTTGGCCTGCAAGCTAACGAGGATCAGAAAATGTTCAGCTTCGAGAGCATCTGGGCCACTCAGAACGGTACGTTTAGAGCCGACATCGGTAGCAGTCATATCCGCTCACTGGGAAGAGATCATCGCACGCGCATGCAATACCGATACTTCGATGCAAGCCATCGCAACCAGTCGAATCATCAATGGACTTTTCAGCTTGATTATACGGGAAGGTATTACGCAACCCTGGGTAACCTCACCCCGGACAATATTATCACCTATGATATGACCGGCAACTATAGTCGCCGTATTGGAAAAAATTCAGCAGGTGGCGTTGGCACTAATTACCAGCTAATGCGAGGAGGACTCCCCAATGATCATAGCCTGGGACTATTCGTCCAACACTCGTTTAGTCGTGAACTGGGAAGCCGGATTAGCGTTGAGAAACAACGCAGGCGTGGTGACTACGATTACCGTGTTTTCTTAAGCCTAACCTGGACACCGCAACGAACATATCGCACCATCACCGCCACGCACGACACACTGAACGACACTTCAAGAGTGAGCTGGGAGCAGATATCCCCCAACAAAGTTGGCGGAACAAACCTTTCACTGGGCGCTGTTAAAACGCCCGATGAGAGCACCCTGTCAGGAAGAGTCAGCCACGTCGGTTACCTCGCCGAAACAAGCCTGTCAAATAACATCGTCAATACCGACAACCCATCATCTGAAGGACATCAATTAAGCAGCCTCACGTTTGGGACCGCTCTGGTTTATGCACAAGGTGCTACATCACTGACACGGCCGGTAACAGACAGCTTTGCGATAGTCGTACCACATGCCAACCTGGATAAAATGCAAGTGGGTGTTAACCCGTTAGGCGACCATTATGCCGCGCGCACCAATCTATTCGGCGCCGCAGTGGTACCCGATCTCACTTCCTATCTTGCACATAGCGTTAACATTGATGTGCCTAATCTTCCACTCGGTTATGATCTTGGTGATGAATCATTTGTGGTGTTACCCGCCTACAAGAGCGGCACCATTATTCATATCGGTACAGATGCCACTGTACTGCTTGGAGGCGTACTTAAACGCTCGGATGGCTCACCCATCGGCTTGCAGGCGGGTGAGCTTGTGGCGCTCGACAACCCAGAGTGGGAGCCAAAAATACTGTTTACCAATCGTAGTGGCATCTTCAGGGTCGAAGGACTGAGTCCCGGCCTCTACGAGCTGCGAATGTTTAACGACCAGCGCCATAGCGTTAAATTCGAGGTCCCTGAGAAGAGTGCGGGCTATTACGATATAGGCGCCCTGATTTTACCCATCCAGGTTTCACAAAAATAACATGGCTAGCATCAACCAAACCAAAGAGAGCCAGCTGCTGAAGATGATATCCATCATCACGCTCGTAGTATTCTCGCTGCTTGCATTCTCGACTGAGGCCTGCGGACTCAGACTGAATAATATAGCTCCAGTGACATTCGGTGGCAGCACAGGCATCGGGTATGAATCCTTTGATACCACCCTCTATCCTCAGTCAGCCCCCCTGACAATAAGCAACCAGAGAAAAAATGCATGCAAC
This sequence comes from uncultured Gammaproteobacteria bacterium, assembly GCA_945787155.1. Taxonomy (GTDB): domain Bacteria; phylum Pseudomonadota; class Gammaproteobacteria; order SZUA-140; family SZUA-140; genus SZUA-76. The sequence goes on from CALZHD010000012.1 coordinate 31,748, forward strand.
TATTTTATTACTTTCAGCGAGGGGTCATCAGGAACCTATAACCGAACATTGCTCAATGGAGCCAATGTACTGAACTACCAACTCTATGACCAGGCAAGTCAGGCAAACATTTTAAAAGACCTTCCTGCTGCCACTGCCAGTGAGGTACTCAGTGGGAACTTCACCGGCAGGGGCGCTCAGCAACTAAGTTTCTTCCTCGTTATTCCTGCCGAGCAGGTTGTCAGACCGGGAACCTACACAGATACCATTACCATGACTGCATACGAAGGTGATCCCACCAGCAGCATACAACACCGCACCAGAACTCTGACAATCTCGGCGACGGTACTGGAACAGATAGACCTCTCTTTGGTGAACCCTGGCGGCAGCTTTAATCCAGCCCTCACAGCGCGCCTGATCGATTTTGGCATATTACAGACGGGAAAATTCTCTGACTTCGACCTCAGAGTGCGCAGCAACATCGGTTATAGCATCTCGCTCAGCTCACAAAACATCGGCAATATGGCCCATATCGATCCAACCGACAGCAGTCTGATTCCCTTTTCATTTACTGCTAATAGTGTGAATGTAGACCTTAGCGGGCCAGCAGCCACCGTCATAAACACCCCTCTACCGACATCGCCACTCGGTACACCCTACCCAATGCGCGTCACCGTCGGCACTATCGGCAACGCGTCTGCTGGCGATTATCAGGATAACATTACCATTACCATCATTGCCGGGCCGTGATTGCCGTGCATGAATAGAACAAAGCCCCCCTTAAACAAGACGCCAGCGTGAATCTTAGAAACACCCTGTAAAACTACCGCAATGCTTCAACATTAGCCCCTTTACGTCGCTCATATGCAGTCTTTCTCACAACATGGATTCCTGACCAAAACAAACCCAGTGAAGAAACCGTGCAACACCTATTTGTTACTCCCCTCGCTTGTGATGTAATCACTCAAACGCTCCAACCAACCATCCAGTCCCTGTTGATCAAGAAAAAAATCAAAACCTCCAAGACTACGCTGCAGGTTCATTAGATCAATAATGAAATCAAAAACCGCATTGGTCGCCGCTTCTTCTGCGACCAACGCGGCATTCTGTGCATCGAGCAGGTCGAGAATGGAAACCACACCGCGAGAGTAGGCATCTGTCGCCAGATCCAGATTTTTTTTCGCTGCGCTCGCGGCATCCCTGGAAAGCTGTATGGAGGGATAAGAGGCACCGATGTCGTGCAGAGCTGCTCTAATGCGTTGTTCAATACGCGCTTTAATCGCGTCGCGCTGGGTCAGGAACTGATTTAACGTGAGCCGGCTACCAGCGACACGCGCACTTCGAGCACCTCCCTCGAACAATGGCAGTGAGACATTTACGCCTACCGACCAATCGGTATCGTCTTCTGCCGATAATCCGGCCAGGCGCTGTTCATCCATGATATGAGTCACTTCACTTTGTAACGTAACCGTCGGTGACCAGTAGGCGCGCTGGTTAACTTTGAGTTCCCGCTGGGTAGCGGACAGTAACGCTTCCATGGAGGCGAGTTCTGGCGAAGCTGACAGACCTTCAATCACCATGAAATCACCCATAAGCGCAAAGGTGCGATCGCTGCTGACATAATCAAATAGTTCTTTACGACTGACGACCAGGCGGGGATCTTCAAGCGTAGCGGGCGCGGTGATGAACGGCTCTTTGAGTGGTCGGTGCAATAATCTATTGAGGGCATCCCGGGCCTGCCGAAGTTGCGCCTGCGCATTGAGGAGCGCCTGGCGTGAGGTGGCCAGCTGACTCTCCCAGCGATAGACCTCGGATGGATTGGCCACACCGATCTGCTGCCGATCCCTCGCCAGCTCCAGGTTGGCACGGCTGAGATTCATGTTTTCGCGGCGGATATGAATAAAGGTTTGCGCCTTGAGCAGATTAAGGTAGGTGATGGTGGCCTCCTGGATAATGTCCAACTCCAGTTGACGCTTAAGTGCTGTTCGATTGTTTTGCAGATAGCGCTGAATCTCCACATTCGCACGTACCGCATCAGAATAAATCAGCTGTCTCAATGTGATTGCCGCCGAGGTGGATTGCTCTGCCGTTGCGCCGCTCATCACAGCACTACTGTCATCATTCAGGCGATTATGACCGAGACGGGCATCGAGTTGTGGCCTCAATCCAGCACGGGCCTGCGCCACATTACTCTCTGAATCAACACCGCTTCGCTGAGGATGTCGAAGCGGGGTGAAATACCGATCGCCCGAGCGGTAGCCATGTTGATGGTCAAACGCCGCTTGCTCTCCATCGTGACAGGCTGATGCTCGGCCAGCTCGCCATGCAACACAGCATGTATGTTCAACGCGTTACGACGCGCCAGCCGCCGCCAGTTAGTGGCGGGGGCCTCCGCCATCAACAGTCCCTGCTCTACCAGGTGAGCATCCAGCAGACTGTAGCTGGGCAGCTTCTTCTCAATCAGGGTAGCGATCACCTTACCCATAGCTGTGGGACTCAGGAGTCCCTGGCCGGTGACGACAACGCAGTCGACACCTGACGGCAGTCGAGCCGCCAGGTTTTCATTGCGCGTTCTCTGTTGAATAAACTGTAGTTCCGCACCTGCCGCGGCAGTCACCTCGCGGGCGCGACGGATCAATCCCGGTTGCGCCTCATAGTCAGCTTCGCTAAGAAACACTGCGATGTTTTTACAGTTAGCGACACTGTTCATCACCTGTAGATCGCGCACGAAATCGGCGCCACTGCTCAGATAATTGAGATGCCTGACGCCACTACTATTGCCCTTTCTGGGCAGCCCCTGAAAATCGGCATCCATGATAAACGGCGCAAAAGTCGGTTTACGCAACGGCTGGTCAAGGGCCGCGATAACACTGGCAACATAGCCGAGCGCCAATACCATATCGACTTCGGGGTCCTGCTGCAGCTGTTGGTGGGCAGCGGCGATGCGCTTCGCTGACCAGCCACCATCGAGCTGTTTCGCCGCAGGAAAATGAACATCGAAATCGGCCTCTGTTAGCACCAGTAGTTCATTCTTGAACAACGCCATAGACCAGCCACTGTGCTCCATCGGACCATCCGTGATAATACCGATGCTGATGACCTTCGCTGCCTGTGCGGCAGGAACCAGCCATAACAACACGATCAATAGACAGAATAGATTAAGATTAGCGCGTTTCATCTCCTCTTCACCTCATGAGTTCACACTTGCGTTAATGTTACGGTCTTGCGAAAGCGCAGCAGTGCAGCAGAAAAAAACAGTGCGCCAATGGCTACCGTCGCCAGCAAATTGGGCCAGATCACCGCCACACTGGCATCACGAAACAGCACCGCCTGGGCCATGCTGACAAAATGGGTGGAAGGCACCAGCTGCATAATCATCTGCAGTGGCACGGGCATGCTCTCCAACGGGGTGTGCGCACCGGAGAGCAGTAGCATCATCACAAACACAATCATCGCCAGCAGACCGAACTGGGGCATGGAGCGAGCCAGCGTCGCCAGATAGATGCCCAGGGAAGTCACCGAAAAGAGATAGACGACTGTAACGAATATATAAAGCGGAATAGAACCGATAATAGCAGCGCCCAATGCACCCTGTATCACAAGGTAGAGTGACAGCGTCGCAGCCAGAATGACCACCAATCCATTGGCCCACACCTTGGCCAGTATAATCTCAACCGGTCGTAGCGGCATCACCAGCAGATGTTCGATAGTGCCATGTTCACGTTCACGAATGAGGGCAGCACCGGTGAGCAGAATCGCCATCATGGTGATGTTATTGGTGAGCGCCATCGCACCCTGAAACCCGGTCGCCTCCAGGTTGGGGTTGAACCTGGCGCGGGTCACAATATCGACCACAGCCAACGGTTCAACACCTCGGTCGCTATTTAGAAATGCACTCAACTCCTCGGAAATAATCTGCTGGATATAAGCAGCACCCGTGCCCGCCAGCCCCATGGCCGTGGCATCGACATTGAGCTGGATCACGGTGGGCCGCCCCGCCATCAGATCCGCCTGGAATCCAGGAGGGATATCTATGACAAAGGTGTAACGCGCCGCCTCCATACTGGCATTGATTTCATCGACCGTGATGGCCACCGGTGGCTGGAACTGGGGTTGCAGCAGAGCATCGCCGATGCGCCGCGACAATTGAGAGCGGTCTTCATCAACAATCGCCACCGCGGCATTCACCACGCCAGTGGTCGCGTTCTGCGCCTCTTCCATCACGGAAAAGCTGAACATATAGACGATCAGGAACAGCATCACCGGATCATAACGCAGGCTGAACAGCTCTTTTATGCCCAGTTGAAAGATATTGCCGAGACATCGCTTCATCATCAACTCGCATGGCTTAGCAAAATGGCGTGAGCAGACAAATGCGTGTGGCAACCTGTCAATGATGAATCCTGCATTGTATCTTCTCTCCCTGCTTTAACTTTTAATCTTCAATAGACGACTGGTGAAAAATGCACTCTATTGCTCCTGTCTCTTCAACAGGGTCAACCCCAGCACCAGGTAGATGAAACTCAACAAGGCAATCATCGCAAAGTTGAACAGCAAACTTTCAAACCCCAACGATTTGGTGAATGTGCCTAAACTGATCTGCTGGAAATAACTGCTGGGAAATATCTGGGCGAATACCTGAGCGCCAGGCGTGAGCGAAGCCACCGGGGCAAAAAGACCGGCAAAGCTAATGGCCGGCACCGTGGTAATAATCGCAGTGCCAAAAATCGCGGCGATCTGGGTCTTCATAAAGGATGACATCAATAGTCCCAGCCCGGTAGTGGCGATCACATAGAGCAGTCCGCCCGCCAGCAGGGCGGCACCACTGCCTTTAATCGGCACCTCGAACAGAACAACAGCCAGCAGCACCAGGGTAGCGAAGTTGATCAAAGCAATGATGATGTAGGGAAATTGTTTGCCCAGCAGAAACTCCAGACCACTCACTGGCGTGGCGTAAAAATTGGTGATTGAGCCCATCTCTTTTTCGCGCACTACACCGGCAGCGGTCATCATCGCGGGAATCCAGATCAGCAGCATCATGATGGTGCCCGGCACGATGGAGTAGACACTCTTGAAATCCTGGTTGTAGCGGAAACGGGTTTCAATGGTCACGGGCGCGGCCTGCCGAGAATGGCCAGGCTCACTGCGCAGTTGTTGTTCAAGGTAAGATTGATGTACACCGAAAATGTAGCCACGTGCCGTTTCGGCACGAAACGGCACGGTACCATCGAGCCAGATCCCCACCTCTGGCTGACGGCCGCGTTTGATGGCCTTGCCGAATCCTGGCGGAATTTCGATGGCGAAGGTCAACTGCGCCTTACGTAAACGATCATCCAGCGCGCGATAATCATGCAGCGGCGGACCTTGCTTAAAATAGCGCGAACCGGCGAAATTCTCCAGGTATTGACGACTTTCCGGGGTTTGATCACGATCAAGCACTGCATAGTCTATATCTTCGACATCAAAGGTGATGCCGTAGCCAAAGGCGATCATAAGTATAATCGGACCCAACAATGCGAAGGCGATACGAATCGGATCGCGCGCAATCTCCAGGCTTTCACGACGAGCATAGGCCCAGCCACGGCGAGGGTCAAAGGCCGCATTACGAGGTCTGGGTTGTGACGCTCCATGCTGAGCGGGAAGTTGCGGCGGCGTCTCTGCTTCAACCACGTTATCTCCAGCGGCTTCCTCCAGGTAGTCGATAAAGGCCTCTTCAAGATTGTTGGCGCCGCGAGCCTTTATCAACGCTGGCGGTGTATCCTGTGCCAGCACTCGACCGGCATGCATGAGCGAGATGCGGTCGCAGCGTTCCGCCTCGCTCATGAAATGGGTGGAGATAAAAATGGTAACGCCTTCGTCACGAGAGAGCTGCACCAGCAGTTGCCAGAATTGATCGCGGGCCACTGGATCGACCCCAGAGGTGGGTTCGTCGAGGATCAACATCTCAGGGCCATGGATCACCGCCACTGCCAGCGATAATCGCTGCCGCACACCCAGCGGTAATTTTTCTGCCAGCTCATCGATCACTTCAGTCAGTCCGAAACGCTCGACCATCTCCATCACCCGTGCCTCAATTTGCGACCGGGGCAACTGAAAGATACGCGCGTGCAGTGCCAGGTTCTGACGCACCGTCAGCTCACTATAAAGCGAGAAGGCCTGAGACATATAGCCGACCCGGCGGCGTAGATCAACCTCCCGGGCATCGGCAAGCTGACCGAACAGCCGAGCCTCACCCGCAGAGCTCGGCAGCAAACCGGTGAGCATCTTCATGGTGGTGGTCTTGCCACAACCGTTGGAGCCGAGAAAACCGAAAATTTCACCGCGCTCAATGCGAAAACTAACGCGATCGACCGCAACAAATTCACCAAAGCGACGGGTGAGACCGTCGGCCTCAATGGCCGCGTCTCCACTCTGGGCTTGACGGGGGGGAATAGTCACGGCCTGATGGCGACCGCGTTTTTCCACTGGCAGCAGTGAGATAAAGGCCGCCTCCAGGCTATCGCTGCCGGCGCGGGATTTCAATTCCGCAGGCGTGCCGCTGGCCAGTACTTTGCCTGCGTCCATCGCCACCAGCCAGTCAAAGCGTTCGGCCTCGTCCATATAGGCGGTAGCGACAATCACACTCATGCCTTCGCGGCGACCACGAATGCGCTCGATCAGCTGCCAGAACTGTCGCCGCGACAGGGGGTCAACACCAGTAGTAGGCTCATCCAGAATCAACAAATCGGGATCGTGAATCAGGGCACAGCACAGCCCCAGCTTCTGCTTCATGCCACCAGAAAGCTTGGCGGCAGGCCGATCAGCAAAGGGCGCAAGACCGGTGGCCGCGAGCAACTCATGGATACGCCAGGCCCGTTGCGCCTTACTATGGCCAAACAGGCGACCGAAAAAATCCACGTTCTCGAACACCGACAACGTCATATAGAGATTGCGCCCCAACCCCTGCGGCATATAGGCAATCCGCGGCCCGACCACCATACGGTTCAAACCACGATGCATGTCACGACCAAGCACCTGCACTGAGCCGTACTGGATCTTGCGGACCCCGGCAATCAAGGCCAGCAATGTAGATTTACCCACCCCGTCGGGACCGATCAATCCCGCCATCCTGCCCGCCGGAATCTCCAGCGCTACATCGTCTAGCGCCACGCTGTTTTTATAGCGGTGGCTGAGTTCAGCGACACGGGCGATGATTTTCATTGATTAGATCCCACTCGATTCAGCCCCCAGGCAATATCAATCCCCTTCCTTCCCAATCTGCAAATTATCAGGCCACTCACTGTCAGCTTCGAGACGGATATAGGCGACACCGGGTATACCGGTTTTTGCCAACGCTGCATGTGCCTTGAGGAATTCAGCATCAAGTTGAACCTTAAGGCGGAACATCAGCTTTTCACGTTCGCTACGCGTCTCCACTTCCTTGGGGGTAAATTGTGCCCGCGGGGCAACAAAGAAAACGTTAGCGGCGATAACAACATCGGGGATACCATCGAGCACCACGCGGGCTTCGGCACCGAGGCCAACTTTGGCCACATCCTGCATAGGAAGAAAAAGGGTCATATAGATATCGGTAGGGTCAAGTACCGTCAGCACCTTACCGCCACCGGGCAGTACTTCGCCGGGTTCGGCCAAACGATACAGTACCCGACCGCCAATGGGTGAGCGCAACACGCTGTCATCAAGCTGGGTTTTTATCAACTCGGCGTTGGCAATCGCCGCTTCGATGGCGGCTTCCGCATTGGAGAGCTGAGCCTGCGCCGCCGCCAATGTCGCCTTAGCCGTTTCCACCGCGGTCTCATCGCGCTGCAATTGTTCCAACGAGATCGCATCATTCTCGTAGAGCCCCTTAGAGCGCTCCATATCTTTTAGCGTCAGGGACAATTCACTTTTACGCTGGGCGATCACTGCTATCGCGAAATGCTTCTCCTGTTCAGTACGTCGCACCTCGGCTTGAGAGCGGCGCAGCTGTGCTTCAAGCTCTCTTGTCTCTATCCGCGCAAGGATCTGATTGAGTTCAACCTGATCACCCTCTTTAACAAACACCTGCTCAAGCCGTCCGCCGAACTTAGCAGTGATATCAACCTCGGTGGCTTCGGTACGTCCGTTGCCCGACACAAAACCTTCAGGGAGTTCAGGCTGGCGCATCTGCGCCAACACATAAGCGACAGCCACCACAGTGACCACCGCCAAAACAATCAGAATAGTTTTCGATTTCGACGCGATACTTTTCACCATAGACCTTCCTTGATGACTGTGACGGCCTGGAACAATAGTTACCGCCCAGAACAATATTCGCCACAACTAAGCTACGTTTTTATACTACACCCCTCAGCACTATAATCACAGCCGATACTGCCAGCACAAACGGATATATTTTGCATGACAGGAATTTGAACTTAAAACTGATGAAGCGCGCAACCACAACCAGCAAGAGAAATGCGATTACCGATAGCGCGTAGACACAAGTAGTTATACAAAAATATGACAGCAGCTAAAACAGGCGCTTCACTAAACACCAGGACATTACCAACGATACCTATCATTGATTAATAATGAAGATAAAAATACAAAAAGACTGGGTAGAAAAACAGAAATTCAATATAAAAAGTGCACTGTCAACTTACCGGAACCTCCAGGCTTGTAGTAAAAACCGAATGCCTGACATCATATTCCGATAACGAGTTAATAAACTTCGTTTGGGATTTATTACGCTTTGAACTTGTTAAGTCGACAGTGCCAAAATTTCAAATAAAAAATCCCCGGCACTTTCGCACCGAGGGTTTTGGATATGGCACCCCCAAGGGGAGACGATAGATGGCCTGTTTTTGTAGCGTACCAGAGACATACACCGAACGTTGCTTCGAGATTCGCACCTGCTCTACCAATCCTGAGTGGTAAGTTAAAAGAATCACCTGTATCTTCTGAGTAAGTTGTACCGCAGCAATGAGCACTGCTTCGGAGCGTTCACCATCGAAATCCACAAGAATGTCACCCATGATAAAAGGCATCGACTGCGAGTTACTGTATTTCTTCTCGGCAGCGCCAAACGCAAAATAGATAAAAAATAATGGAAAAAAGAACGGCCCAACCGAAGCATTCCAAATAAAAATCAACCATGCCCAGCACTGTTCACTCGCTACCAAGTTTGCACATAACCATAGCCCAGAGGAAGCAAGCACCAATGTGATGCCAGTTTTCTTCCCGCCGTACCAATCCGACAACATAATTGGCGCGATAGAACACCAACGAAATTGTCATTTATTATTTGAAGAGACAATATGACAAATATTATTTTTGCCCGATTTCTTAACCTTATACATTAAGTCATCTGCCATTTTTACCATTTCACGTATATTCACTAGCGGCTCAAGATAAGTCACAACACCAATGCTAAATGTAACCGGCCAGCCGTTCGCCCGCATCGCACTCAAGAGGCTGACATGTAGCTTTTCTATCACTTTTTTTGAGGTAGACTCCTTCATTGAAGGAAAGAAAATAGCAAACTCATCACCGCCCAATCGCGCAGCCATATCAGACTCACGCAAACTCGATTTAAGCACTTCACCGACACATTGCAATAACTCATCGCCCACCAAATGGCCATTAGTGTCATTAACGTATTTGAAATTATCGAGATCGAGATAGGCGATGGTAAAGATTTCGGGATAACGCCTGACTCTCATGCACTCCCTCTCCAGCTGTTCAAGGAAAAAACGGCGATTAACTAAACCGGTAAGCGGATCAGTGGAAGCCAGATTTTCCAGTGTTGTAACCTTATCTCTGACCGATAGCAACAATTCCATAACCAACATAAAAAAGGCCAGTCTAACAACCGTGTTCCAAACCAACGTTAAGTTATGGGAATACTCCCTTCCCATAGCTACTTCAGAAATCAACCAAATAGCCGCAGAAAAAAAGATGCCACCAAACCCTGACGATGGCCTCCGTACCAAACCGCCAACATAATCGGCCCAATATAAAACAGCGAGAAAGAAAGCTCAGGGCCACTGAAATAGTCAACGATTCCCAGAAGAAATACCGAAAAAAGAAGCACCGACAACCGAAGACGGCTATTTACTTCTCCAAGATAGTTGTCGATGCCCCTTAGCATTACATAGCCCAGCTCACTTATGCTTAAACAAGAGTATGACTGTTATCCCCCGTAAATAATCAGGCTTGAAACTAATCCTATAGAACCAACAATTGACACCAGAAATAACGCTACTGTCTGTAGATTTTTTTTGCTCATTTGTTTGCCTCCTCATAGTATCGAGTTAACACGTTTTAACAGAAGAAATATGAACTATGAGAAACTTTTCAAGTGAAAGATCCCATATTCTTTTATCCGTCGTTCGCTTGAAAACCAAACACCCGACACTATATTTTTTAATGCAGGAATTGGGGCTAATAAGCGCATTACCTGACTACTATTGTTAACTTTAATATTGCTTATCAGGAGGATATGTCATGACAACTATCGACTTAACACCACTGTATCGCAACACTGTAGGCTTTGATCGTCTGGCCTCTCTCTTGGATAACGCGTTTAGAACGGAACAAAACCCTACCAGCTACCCTCCCTACGATATAGATGCGCTGGATGAACATCGCTATGCCATCTCTCTGGCAGTGGCGGGATTTAAACAGAACGAACTGGATATCCAGGTTGAACGCGGCATGCTCACCGTCAAAGGGAAAAAAGCGGAAGATAAAAGCAAACACAGCTATCTCTACCAGGGTATCACCACCCGCGCTTTTGAACGGAAATTCAATTTAGCGGATCATGTCGAAATTACTGGTGCCAAGCTTGATAACGGCTTGCTCACCATCGAATTAAAACATGAACTACCTGAGGTGATGAAACCCAAACATATTGAGATCAACACTGAGGACTCAAATGTACTTGAGCACAAGTCAAATTCTAACGAACAGGCCGCTTAATCGACTCTTGGAGGAGTGGAGTTAATCATCCCTCCTCCTTTCTTCCACAAGTAGAGATAAGGAGTTCAAACCATGGACATGAAAAAACTCAACCCCTGGAACTGGTTTAAGCATGAAGAAAGGCAAGATAAAAAAGAGACGATTCCCGTAAAACATGGTGAGCACTTGCAGCCCCATCATCCCGTGACTAACATGATGCAATTGCACCGCGAAATTGATCGGCTATTTGATGATACCTTTCGTGGCTTTCCTTCGCTTAGCCACGCCCCGCTATGGAAGCAAATGATGAGTGACGATTTTATGCCCACCTTCCGGGCAAACGTTAACGTTGCAAGTGATGATGGGCAGTACACCATTACATTAGAAGCGCCGGGCATGGAGCAAAAAGATTTATCGATCGAGCTTAAGAATCACGCCCTGTTTATCAAAGGCAATAAACAACAGGAGCAAGAGGAAAAAGATCAACATTTCTACCGGGTTGAACGACACTACGGTTCGTTTGAGCGAGTACTCGCCATTCCTGATGATGGTAACGCGGATGAAATTAGCGCTTCGATGAAAAACGGAGTATTAACCCTCACGATTCCTCGCCAGGAGTTACCAAAACCCGATATTAAACAAATAGAAATAAATAACTAAGTCAACGACATATTTCTAAGATCAGGCCCCGCCCAGTACGGGGCTTGTTCTTTATAGCCTATCAATGCCAATATCAACTTAGGTTTAACGAATGGGGAATAACGATGACGTCACAAAGCGACAAACAGAGCAATAACAATGACAACCTCACCCAAGGCTACGAAAAGTTACTTAAAAGAGTGGAGAAAACACTCTCTTCTGTCACCGAGCATACTGAAGATACTTTAAGCCAAGCGCTCGGCAAGGCGAAAGAGAGGGCAATTGAACTGGAGGAGTTAACGCAGGAAGAGGCGGATAAAGTACATGAGTTCGTTACCCGCGACCTCTATTCTGCCGGGTTGCATCTGGTAGAAGAAGAGAGAGACGTCGCCGATTGGCTTCGCCTTAACCTGTTACTTATTGAAAAAAAATTATTGCACCGGTTCACTGCGCTTTCACAGGCAGCGAAGTTGGAGCTTAATCACCTGAATAAGGCCAAACAAAGATTTGATGAGTGGCAAACCGGAGAGGTAACGACCATTGGCACACTCTCATGTAAAAGCTGCGGCGAACAGATTCAATTTAAACACACTGGCCGCATCCCCCCCTGCCCGAAATGCCATGCAACCCTTTTCGAGCGGGTAAAGAGTTAAACTCAATACACAAAGAACCTCGCTTAATGCGGGGTTCTTTGTGATAAGCGCTATTCGATCTTAATGTTGCGCCGCTTGGTTTCTTCCATCTTGGGCAAAGTCAGCTCAAGCAAGCCATCTTTAAATTTAGCCACTGTATCTGAGGTGTTCACGTTTGCAGGCAAACGTAGGGTGCGGGTAAACTCCCCCGTACTCAGTTCACGATGTTGATATTCACCTTCTTCTTTCACCTCTTCATGCTTGGTTGAGGCTTTGATGGTCAGTGTATCATCGGAGACGGTGACCTCCAGGTCGTCCTTACTCACACCCGGTAACTCAGCCTTAACCACCACCTCCTTATCCCGATCAATCACATCCACCCTGGGTGTGCGCCCCTCAAAGGCGGGTTTGAAATCCGGCCAGGGCGAACGAAGACGAAACGGGCTCATCCAACCACCACGATCGAAAAATTGCCCCATCATCTGCTCCATCTCGTCGAATGGAGACATAACCCGCTGGTTTTGTCTCTTTTGAAACGGACACCTCTTTTTTATCATCGTCAGACATATTGTTCTCCTTTTCTATTGAATAAGAACTACTCCAAATTAATTATAGCTATCGCCAGGGTTTTAGCTACCGCCAACTCAGCACCACGTAGCGCGACATACCTCGATCACTTACCAATAGTAGTACACGCTTGTCGCCACTGCGCTTTTTTACCGCCCGCTGGAAGTCTGCAATGGAATTCACGTCCATCTTATTTACCTGAAGAATCACAGTACCGTTACGTATACCTGCCATGGCGGCGACTGAGCCCGGTTTTACCTCTGTTACGACGACACCCTGGCCCGCCTTGGCATCGAACTGACGCGCCAGGTCAGCTGTTAGGGTTTGCACTGTCAAACCCAGCTCATCGGCGGTTCCAGTTGACGCACTGGCAGCCACCTGACCGTCTTCCAGGGTCCCTATATTGACGTTAATCACCTTGCGTTTTCCGTTACGAATGACCGTAAGATTAGAAGCCGTACCCGGAGGGGTCAGTGCAACACGGTTGCGAAAATCGGCCACCTCGGTGATTTTTTCGCCCTGATAACGCACAATCAGGTCACCGACCTTCAACCCCGCCTTTTCTGCCGGTGAGTCTTCAGACACCTGGGCCACCAAAATGCCTTTCTTCTCATCAATATCAAATGACTCCGCCAATTCGGGCGTCATATTCTGGATCACGATGCCGAGATAACCACGCGTGACTTCGCCACTGTCGATCAGTTGATCAGCAATGTTTTTAGCCAGATTGACGGGAATAGCGAAACCGACCCCCATGTAACCGCCACTACGGGAGAAGATAGCCGTGTTGATACCGACCACCTCGCCATCCAGGTTCAGCAAAGGACCGCCGGAGTTACCAGGGTTAATGGCTGCGTCGGTCTGAATAAAATCTTCATAGTCATTGATGCCCAATCCACTACGCCCCTTTGCGCTCACAACCCCCACCGTCAGGGTGTGGCTCAAACCGAAGGGATTACCCACGGCCACGACCCATTCGCCGACTTCGAGATTGGCGGAGTTGCCCATGGGCAGTGCCAGATGCTCGCTATCCTCTATTTCCAGTATGGCGATATCGGATTTAGGGTCGGCGCCGGTTATCTTGGCCTCTAACTCCCGCCCATCCTGGAAGGTAACGCGAATCTTATCTGCGCCTTCCACCACATGATTATTGGTCAGGATGTAACTGGTATCCGACAACATCCCCTTATCAATCTTAAAGACAAAACCTGAGCCTTGCCCCATCACCCGGCGTTCCGGCTGATGCTGACGTTGATTGGGAAAACCGGGGAAACGGTCGCCAAAGAAACGTTTAATAAATCATCACCAAAGGGGGACTGAAATGGCGAGAAAGGAATGCCCTTCTGTACGCTCTCCACCTGAATAAACACCACCGAAGGTGAGACCTCCCTGGCAACCGAGGCAAAGGCCTTGCTGGTCTGACGTAGGTTGGCGATCCCCCCATCCTCGACAGCGTGAAGAGGCGCGCTCAACAAAGGAAAACACAACAAAAAAGGAAGAAAAAACAATAATTTCCTATGCGACATCACAATAAACTCCTAATCCGTAGCCAGTCTAAAGTTACACAAAATTTTTTAATTTTTCCGACAGCTGCTTTGTTTTTATTGCAGTTAAAAAGTTCCAACTACCTCGATAATTTTATTCATAGGGATTATTTTCAGGTATTTCAACGGGAATAATTTAGCCTGAACTTTTCTGTTTTAGGCCGGTCATTAATTTCGAAAAGATAGGGGTTGAAAACAAAAAAATCGCCCATAACTTTCATCAAACTTACATTCTGTTCAATGGAGGGGGCTGTTCCCCGGACACATATAAAGGAGATTTGAACGCCATGTTAACGCTCTATCCCTCAGTTTTTCTCGGTCGTATACAACGCCTCTATAAATCTTAATTTATTCATTGTTTTTGATTGGAGGTGCTCCATGCGTCCATTTGATAACAAGCCTGGCCAGCCATTCCAAAAGGCGGGCACGACTGCGTCCGGCAGCCTGGCCGTCGCACAATTTTTAAGCCACTCAGTCCAATATTTCAATCTACCGGCAGAGGGCTTAACTCAACTCAAACATAGTCAAAAAAAGATCAACAATCCAAGGAGTAATCATGATTAAGATTGACAACCTTAAACGTGCCTACGGTGACTTTATGGCCGTCGATAACGTCAGCTTTTCCATTGAGAAAGGCGAGATCGTCGGCCTACTGGGTCACAATGGTGCAGGTAAAACCACCATTATGAAGATGCTTAGCGGCTACCTGGAACCCAGCGCTGGAAGCATTGAAATTGATGAGATGGATATCGCCAAACAACGTAGTGCAGTGCAACAGCGCATCGGTTATCTGCCTGAGTCATTACCCATCTATCCTGAAATGAGTGTGGCGGACTATCTCGACTACGCCGCCAGACTCAAAGGCCTCAGCGGTGATGAAGCAAGAAATGAAATTCGCCGTGCCGTTAAGGCCACCGATATCAGCGTAAAACTGTTAGCCCCCATTGCCACACTGTCTCGGGGATACAAGCAACGCGTTGGCGTCGCACAGGCCATATTGGGCACTCCTAAACTACTCATTCTTGACGAACCCACCAATGGACTTGATCCCACCCAAACACAGCTGATGCGCGAGTTAATCAAAGAGATTGCCAAGGATGCCACAGTCATCCTCTCCACTCATATCATGCAAGAGGTGGATGCACTGTGTGACCGGGTATTGATTATGCGTGCGGGTGAGCTGGCAGTAGATGCTAAGTTAGCCACGCTGCGTCAAAGCAAAAACTTGCTACTTCATACCAACCTTAGCGATATAAAACGATTAGCCAGTCAACCTGGCATTGAAAAGGTCGAAGCAATAGACGGACATGATAACTACTGCTATCGCTTGCAGTTAAAAGAGGTGTTAGATGCTAGCGGTGTTGCTAATACCTTGGCAAAAACCTTGATCGAAAATGGTCACGATATTTATGAATTAAAACGCGAACAACGTGACCTGGAGAGCGTCTTCCGCGAAGTCAATGAACAATCGAATCAGCAGGAGGTGAGCCATGCCGCTTGATACCACCATGCGACGCATCACGGCCAAAGAACTGACACTATTTTTCAGCTCGCCGGTCGCCTACCTATTTCTTGGCACCTTTGCGGCAATCACGCTGTTTATCTTCTTCTGGGGCGAAACCTTCTTTGCCCGAAATATTGCCGATGTGCGCCCGCTGTTTGAGTGGATGCCGGTTCTACTGATTTTTCTCACCAGTGCGCTGACCATGCGTATGTGGAGTGAAGAGCGTCGTAGCGGCACACTGGAACATGTACTCACTCAACCGCTAGCCATCTGGCGATTTGTGGTTGCCAAGTTTCTCGCCTGCTTTGCCCTATTGGCGATTGCATTGATTGTTACCTTGCCGCTGCCTATTACCGTTTCCTTAATTGGCGATCTGGATTGGGGGCCGGTGTGGAGCGGTTATCTCGCCACGCTACTATTGGGTGCGGCCTATCTCGCTGTTGGACTGTTTGTGTCTGCCCGGAGTGACAATCAAATCGTCAGTTTGATTAGCGCCACCGCCGTGTGTGGATTGTTGTATCTAGTCGGTGCGCCTGCGATTACTGATTTTTTTGGCAATCAGGCCGGTGAGTGGCTACGTTCATTAGGGACTGGCGCACGCTTTGATGACATCACCCGTGGCGTGATTGATCTGCGTGATTTTGTTTATTACCTCAGCCTCATCGCCATCTTCCTTAGCCTAAACACCTTCAGCCTGGAGAAAGAGCGCTGGGCTGCAACGGGTGACAAAGGCCATCATCGCAACTGGCGTATTGGTAGCACCTTGCTGATCGCAAATGCCATTGCCATCAACCTGTGGCTTGGGCAGATCAATGTTCTGCGTATGGATACCACTGAAGGCAAGCTCTACTCCATCTCTGATGCTACGCGAGGCTACCTCAATCAACTCCAGGAACCGCTGTTGATTCGCGGTTATTTCAGCAGCAAAACCCACCCTCTACTCTCGCCTCTAGTACCCCAGGTGCGTAATCTGATTAGTGAATATGAGGTTGCGGGTAATGGACATGTGCGGATTGAATTTATCGACCCCATGAATGATCCGGAGCAAGAGGAGCTAGCCAACCAGAAATACGGTATTCAACCCGTCCCTTTTCAGGTGGCAGACCGTTACCAGGCCTCGCTGGTAAACTCTTACTTCAACATACTGGTGGAGTACGGTGACGAGTTCCAGGTCTTAGGCTTCCGTGACCTAATCGAGGTTAAGTCGCAAAGCGAAGCAGATATCGATGTTCAACTACGTAACCCGGAGTACGACATCACCCGCGCGGTCAAGAAAGTACTGTTGGCCTATCAATCTGGTGGCAATTTATTTGATACCGTAAAAGGTGATCTGGATTTTACAGCGTATATTTCCGCCGATGAAAAACTGCCTCAACAGCTGGCAGACTTCAAGAATGAAGTTAACAAAGTAGTGGGTGAAGTCAAGGCGCAAGCCAATGGCCGCCTGAACGTCACGTTTATTGAACCCGAATCTAATGGCGGGCAAGTGGCACAACAGATTCTCTCCGACTACGGTTTTCAACCCATGGTCGCCAGCCTGTTTGATGCCAATCAATTTTATTTCTACCTAACCCTCAAACAAGGTGAGCAAGTGGTGCAGATCCCATTGGGGGACTTCAGCGCAGCTAACTTTGAATTGGCCCTGGAATCGGGCATCAAACGTTTTGCCAGCGGCTTCACCAAAACGGTCGCCTTTGTTGCGCCCACAGTCGATCCTCAAATGGCGCGCTTTGGAATGGGCGGTCCGCAGTTCAGTCAGCTGGAACAGGTATTGGGTGCCGACCTCAACGTGAAACGAGAAGATCTTAGTGATGGTCGTATCGACAGCGAAGCCGATGTATTGTTGTTAGCCGCGCCTAAGAACCTTGACGAGAAACAGCTCTTTGCCGTGGATCAATTTCTGATGCGCGGCGGCACGGTGATTGCCGCCACATCACCTTTCAGCGCTGATCTGAGCCGTAATAACCTCAATATGCAGCCCCATAGCAGCGGTCTGGAGCAATGGATGCAGCACCATGGCCTGAAGATTGATGATCAGCTACTGTTAGACTCACAAAACAGCGCCTTTCCGCTACCAGTGACGCGTCAGGCGGGTGCCTTCCGCTTTCAGGAGATGCGGATGGTTGACTACCCTTACTTTGCTGATCTACGTGGTGAGGGTTTAAATCAGACCAATCCTATCACCAGCGGCCTTAACCAGTTGAGCATGACCTGGGCATCTCCCATTGTCGTGAACAGTGAAAAAAACAGGGCGCGTCAAATTACCGAGCTATTGCACAGTTCGAATCAGGCATGACTTTCCAGTTCGCTTAACGTCACACCGAAAATTGACAGCACAGGTCGTAGTACTTTCCCTCCATCAGGAAATAAAGATCGCTATCTACTTGGCGCAATTACGCAAGGTCGCTTTAGCTCCTACTTTTCAGGTCAAGCGTCACCTTTACTAGCCAGTGATACGGAAGCGACAGTCGACACTAACAATGAAACGGACATCAATAAGGAGAATATCATTAGCAGTGTCATCGAACACTCACCTGAATCGGCTCGCCTTATACTGTTCGCCTCCAATGACTTCCTCAATGACCAGGTCATACAGTTAGCGGGAGCCAACACAGGTAGTCAGTACCTTAATAGCCTGCAACTGATGGCCAATACGGTTGACTGGTCTCTAGAAGAGCAAGGTCTGCTCAGCATCCGATCCCGAGGGCACTTTAATCGCACCCTGCCCCCTATGGAACAGGATCAACAACTCTACTGGGAAAGCGGTAACTATGTCGTAGCCGCTTCAATGCTAACGGCATTGGCAGTGTTGGTGAGTTATCGACGCAAACATAAAGCCAAACGTTATTTTGAAGAATTGAACGCTTAAGGGAGGCAAATTAATGAATCGTTTTAATCAATTCCTGGCTGTTACCCTGTCAGTGCAAATCGTCATTGCAGGGGGGATCTATTTCGACAACCAGGCATCAACAGCAGATCAAACACAGATGGCCCTACTCAGCACTGAAAAAAGCCAGATCAACCAGATAACCATTGAAGACAGCGATGGCAAACAGACCGTGTTGAGTAAAATAGAAGGAAAGTGGCTGCTGCCTGACTATCACCAGCTGCCAGCAAATCAGAGCAAGGTGCTCGATATGCTCAATACACTTGAGACCACCAAAAGTGGCTGGCCTGTGGCCACCACTGAATCCGGTCGTGAACGTTTTGAAGTCGCTGATAAAAACTTTCAAAAGCGAGTGGTGTTAAGCCAGGATGATGAAAAACTTCAAACACTCTACCTTGGAACATCACCCGGCTTTCGCCAACTGCATGTGCGCCGAGCTAATGAAGAGGAAGCCTATGCAGTCAAACTCAACAGCCACGACTTTCCCTCCGAAAACAATAACTGGCTGGATCAAACGCTGCTGCAACCCAAAGGAGATATCACCAGCTTGGAAGGGCCAGACTACGCCTTTATCAAGCAAGCGGGGCAATGGCAACCGAGTGCGGAAGAAGGTAAGGCTGTGAGTGATGAGATAGAAAAGATCACTAACACCCTCACCCATATCAACATTCAAGGCGCAGAGGAAAAAACAGAGCATGAAGCCGCCTACCAACTCACCGTAAAAGCGGCAGGCGATACACTCAACTATCATTTTTTCAAAGACGATGAAAACTATTATCTCAGTCGAGATGATTATGCTCAGGCTTTTAAAATCAACCAGTCGGATTACGATAAAATTACGGGGCAAACCGCAATGCAGTTAATCAAACCTGTCGAGGCTGAAGAGCTGAGCACCATCGTTGACAGTGAAAATAATGAGGCAGGAAATCAGAATCTAAACAAATCTAGCTCAGAACAGGAGACAACAAAAAACAAAAACAGTTAAATCAAAAATGTTTAGTTTCACCCGCTGGGGCGTATTTTCCGCCCCAGCTATTCAAGTAAACGTAGCGCCTATCCCCCGAGGTAAATGCTTCGCACTGCACTAGGACCATGACGTAATAGCAAGCGGTTTCTATTTGTAGAAAAGCGCTTAAGTGCTTCTCTTAAGCAGACTGTATTCCCAATATAGATATCCATCTAAAATAGTGACGTTGATTTATCCAACACCTCAGTATAGATAGTTGATCACCTTCCTTAGTTGTAGCATTCTACCCGGCGGGTTCGATTACCCCTGACTCACTAAACACCACCCTTCAAACTCCAGACATAAAAAACCGAGCTCAAACAATCGGTTATCTTATAATGGCGTCCCCAAGGGGATTGACTCAGGCCATCCATGGCCTTCGCCCTTCGGGCAGCCTTCGGCTGTCCAAATTTGCTTCCCGCAAATTTGTCGAACCTAAGGGGGGCGAGATAACCCTTAAAAACAACAAATAAAAAACCCCCGGCGCTATCGCACCGGGGGTTTTGTATTTGGCGTCCCCAAGGGGATTCGAACCCCTGTTACCGCCGTGAAAGGGCGGTGTCCTAGGCCGTCTAGACGATGGGGACGGATAGGCACTTCTCGTTTCGCTGATTTGCTAAGATCCGGATTACAGAATCTGGTGGAGCTAGGCGGGATCGAACCGCCGACCTCTACACTGCCAGTGTAGCGCTCTCCCAGCTGAGCTATAGCCCCTCAAAAGCGAAGGCACACGCTCACGGCCGATCAGGAACAGTGTCTTATCAATCGATGGTGAAACGGTACCACCGGTGACGGCCACACGCAGCGGCTGCGCTAGTTTTCCGAGCTTCAGCTCCTGCGCTTCTGCAGTCGTCTTAACTGTCTCGTGAGTACTTTCTGGTGTCCACTCATCGAGGGCCGCAAGATTATCCCGTAACGCACTCAATCCCGCCCGAATCGCTGGCTTAAGCTGCTTGGCAACGGCCTTCTCATCATAGATCTCGATATCTTTGTAGAAATAAATGCTCGCTTCGGCCATCTCGACCAGGGTCTTGCAGCGCTCCTGCTGCACCTTGACCAACTCAATCAGGTCCGGTCCCTTCGTTGGATCGATATCAAGGTTACCGAGGTGCCAGCTGAGGTGATGTGCGATATGCTCCGGTGGGCTCTCTTTAATATAGTGCTGATTGAGCCACAGCAGCTTGCCAGTGTTAAAGGCAGAGGCGGAGCTGTTGATATCTTCGACATCAAACAGATTAATCATCTCATCAACACTAAAGATCTCCTGATCACCATGCGACCAACCCAGTCGCACCAGATAGTTGAGCAGCGCCTCCGGCAGGTAACCCTCTTCACGATACTGCATCACGCTGACCGCCCCGTGACGCTTGGAGAGACGTTTACCATCATCACCGAGAATCATCGGCACATGGGCATAGATCGGTGCAAAGCCACCGAGTGCCTCAAGAATATTGAGCTGACGTGGGGTATTGTTGAGATGGTCATCACCACGAATCACGTGCGACATTTGCATATCAAGATCATCAACAACAACGGTTAAGTTATAGGTCGGACTACCATCAGAACGCGCGATGATGAGATCATCCAGCTCACTGTTATTAAATACCACACGGCCACGCACCAGATCTTTTACCGTCACTGACCCTTCAGTCGGATTACGAAAACGCACTACCGGACTACCACCCTCAGCAGGCGGTGCTGTCAGGTCTCGACAACAACCGTCATAACGTGGCTTCTGCTTGTTAGCCATCTGGTCGGCACGCAGCGTCTCCAGTCGCTCTTTAGAGCAGTAGCAGTAATAGGCCTTATTTTCATCAAGCAACTTATGGATCACCTCCTGGTAGCGATCCATCCGTTCGGTCTGACGGAAAGGGCCTTCATCATATTCAAGCCCCAACCAGGTCATTCCCTCAAGAATAGCGTTAACTGATTCCGCCGTGGAACGTTCAAGATCAGTATCTTCGATACGCAGAACAAAGCGTCCGCCATGCTTGCGTGCATACAACCAGGAATAGAGTGCGGTGCGGGCCCCACCGACATGCAAGTAACCTGTCGGGCTGGGGGCAAAACGTGTACGTGTAGTCATAATCTCCGAAATATCATCAAACCAGAGGGGATATTCTAACAGTTTGGTAAAAAAAAACAGTCTCATTTAACGCTTGTTGCCCTTCAATCCCAGAGGCATTTTATAAATCCCTTATATAATCAGGCAATTATTCTGACAAATGGCCCCCTTCCGCCAACATAGTAAGCAGCGAATTTACCTTCCCAACGGCATAGACCAGCCAGACACAGCACTACTTTCACCCCCAATGCGATTCTATTGCCGCCGTAATACAGCGACAAACAGGCAAAGCTTTTTTAAAGAATCGCTTTCAGGAGCCGCTTTATTCTATAAGCGACTATGCGTCAAATTACCGCATTTTTGTTTGTAGATTAACTGACGATGAATATCAGAAGAGACCGAGAATATGGCATATAAAACATATTATAATCAGCACCCTTTTGGTAAATTGCAATAGAGCGAACATCTGATCACAGACACTATCAGTCCGTAGCGATCAAATAATGAAAGACCTTCACATCTACTATCGTTTCCAGTCATCTGATGGTAAGGAGCAAACCTTTAACCTGATCCTGGACGCCCACACGCTAGCACAGACTGGCCCGGTGACGGAACCTCCCGCTGCCTGGACACAACTCGAATTCCACCAATGCCCAAACTGTCCATTAAAAGCCAGTGAACACCCATACTGTCCCGTCGCCCTTAATTTACAAACGCTGGAAAATGGTTTCGCAGACATGTGGTCTTATGATGAACTAAGCATGGAGGTCACGATGCCTGAGCGTACTGTCTCTGGCTCCACCACAGCTCAGAAAGGCGCCTCTTCACTATTGGGCCTGATGATGGCGACCAGCGGCTGTCCTCACACCGTTCATTTTAAACCCATGGCCCGCTTCCATCTGCCGTTGGCAAGCGAGGAAGATACGATCTACCGTGCAAGCTCCATGTACCTGCTGGCCCAATACTATATGAACAAAGATGGACAGAAAGCAGGGCTAGACCTGAATGGCCTGCTTGAACTCTATCAACAGATGCGAATAATCAACAGTTCTTTGGCAGAACGACTGCGTACCACCAGTCAAAAGGACACGGCCATCAATGCAGTCATACTGCTGGATCTTCTCGCAAAGACCCTGCCTTACTGCATCGATGACAATATGTCCGAGATACGATACCTATTCGAGCCGTTTTTATCCCCTACGACATCGAAATAACTGGATAATCATACGATCACCTGCGGCCCAAGTACGCGCAATACCTCATCGACAGTGGTCTCTCCCTCGCCAATCTTAATCCTCGCATCCTCAACCAATGAGGTAATACCCTCTTTTTCTGCAAGGCGCTTGATCTGCAAAATACTTGCACTGGAAGAGATTAGGTGACGCATATGTTCGCTAGGGATCAACAGTTCATATAGTCCGACGCGGCCTGAATAACCACTCTCATTGCACTCAGAACACCCTTTTCCTTTAAAAAACTTCATCTCTGCTGACTGAAAACTGGACCCCAAGCGATGCAGTTTACCCGCTGGTGGCGTCACTGGTTCGCTGCAATGTTCACAAATCTTGCGCACCAGACGCTGTGCGATCACCGCCTCCAAGGCCGAGGCGATCACATACGGCTTCAGCCCCAGATCAAACAGACGCGCAATTGAGGCCACAGCAGAATTAGTATGCAAGGTTGAATAGACCAGATGCCCTGTTAGCGCCGAATGAAATGCAACCTCAGCTGTTTCAAAATCGCGTATCTCCCCAATCAGAATTACATCGGGATCCTGACGCAAGATGGCACGCAGCACTGCCGCAAAATCGAGTCCGATGCGCTCCTTGATCATCACCTGCCCCGCAATATCGAGGTAATACTCGACTGGATCCTCAATCGTGACATAGTTTTTTTCTGGACTGGCATTAGAGTTCAACATCGAATAGAGGGTAGTGGTCTTACCACTGCCAGTCGGCCCGGTTGTCAATATGATCCCTTGCGGCTTACTGGTGACATCCACAATCCTGGCGAGGCTTTGGGCTGAAAGACCCAACTGACCCAGTCCCTGCACAGAGGCGTTGCGATCCAACAGCCGCATAACAATCTTCTCACCATTTATTGTTGGCAGTGTGGAGATACGCAGATCGATTATACGCATCGGCGTTTTTACAGTGATGCGGCCATCCTGCGGACGCCGCCGCTCGGTGATATCCAGTTCAGCCATCACCTTGATACGCGCGACCAGCGACATGTGAAGATTATGCGGTACCTGAATTTTGTCCTGCAGTATCCCATCTATCCTGTAGCCCACCACGACATTTTTAGTCCGCGGATGAATATGGATATCGCTAGCCCCAAGCCGTACTGCCTCCAGCATGATTGAATTCACCAGGCGAATGGCCGGTGGTTCATCAGTCCCATGCAACAGCTCTTCAAGCGATATACTATCCTCATCCTCGATAACAATCTCGATCCCCTCATAGGGATCGTTTGTTGCCACAAAGGCCGTCAGATCCTCGAATGCAGCCTCGTCACCGCCATAGACTTCACTGATCTTTTTTCTGATGTCGGCAACATTGGCCATCACGGCCTCAATCTCAAGGCCCGCAGTAAACTTCAGGTCATCGATCAAACCTGTATCCATCGGATCCGCCATCACCAGGGTCAGGCGGCGACCCTCCTGCCTGATCGGCAATACGCACTGACGGTTACACAGGGTGCGTGGTAGTAATGCAGCAATAGCAGGATCGACCTGAATCTCACTCAGTGCCACCTCTTCTATCATAAGCTCCTTACTCAGGATCTCGCGGATCTTTTTTTCACTTACCCAGTCATGCTCCAGTATCAACTTAAAAACAGGTTCCTTACGAACCTGCTGCTGTTTGTACAACTCCTGCACCTGCCGGTCATTGAGTAGATTTCGTTTGTTGAGCATGATCGCAAGCTGGCTGCGGTTAGTCACCGTCAGCTTCGCCAGCATGTCGATTTCGCGGCTCTTTACTTCATTATTTTTTTGCAGCAATTTATTTTTTTGCAGCAGATCATACTGCTCCAGCGCCAATGCAACGGTGATGCGCAGGTCATCATCGTTCCAAGGCTTCAGGATGAATTTATAGACAGCGCCATCCTGGATGGCCGCCATAACGGCGTTGGTATCTGCATGCCCAGTCAACATGACACGGATCATGTCTGGGTAAATCTGCCGCGCCTTACGTAACAGCTCGGCGCCATTCATCCCTGGCATCATATAGTCAGAAATCATTAGCTGACACTGCTCCTGACCCAGTACCTCCAGCGCATCCGCACCATTTTCCGCAGTATGAATTTTATAATTCTCGGCATGGAATACACGCCGCAAGGCCTTCAACACATTTGGCTCATCATCCACCAGAAGAATCTGGTATGGAAGCATAGCTTGATTATTACTTTCCTCTTCCCCCTCCGTCGCTGCTTGCTCTGTGGGGGCATCCGAGAAAAGCGATGCATATTGAGACATACTCTGCCACTCCGTATTGACCTTAGTACCCAGATAACTGACTCAACGGCACCACCAAACATTACTTCAACAATATATCAGGGCTTAACAACACCCCGATCATCGTTACTGTTAAACTTGCTACGTCAGGACTGAACCTGGAGTGGCAACCAGAATGCTATCGTCGCCCCACTACCAGGAACGCTTTCGACTACGATATCGCCACCATAGGATTGCGCGATATCGCGACTCACCGTCAATCCTAACCCTTTCCCTTCGCCAATCTCACGGGTCGTAAAAAAAGGCTCAAAAATTCGCTCTGAGATCGCTTCATCGACACCCGACCCACTATCAGTGATCGTTACACGCACAGAGTCCGCCGCCAGCAGACTACTTACCTGGATAGTGCCACTCTTACCACATGCCTGCCCTGCATTGCGCAGAATATTAAACACCATCTGACTGATATTGCCCGGGTGACACTGCAACGACGGCAGATCTGCCAGCTCGAGGGTTACTGACACATCCAGGGCGATCTCCTTCTTGATCATCGTACAGGCGTTCTTAATACAATTATTAATGTCGGCAAGTTCGTCTTCTGCCTGATCGACGCAGGAAAACCCTTTCAGGTCCTTAATAATGGTTGCGATCCGCTTAACACCATCAACACTCTCATTCAGCAAGTCGTGAAAATCCTCAACGAGAAGATCCATCTCCCCCCCCGTCCAGAGGCTCGCTATTTCGTCGCCCCCTTTTGTCTGCAACGCCTTTTGATAAAAAGCGACCAGGCTATCGAGATAGCGCCTTGAAGTGCTCAGATTGCTCCCAACAAACCCGATGGGATTATTGATCTCGTGTGCGACGCCTGCTGCCAACTGCCCCACCGACGCGTTCTTTTCTGCCTGATAGAGCGCATGCTGTGCCTTTTTAATCGTTGCCACCTGTGCATCAACCCGTTGTTCAAGCTCGCCTGCCAACTCCTTATAACGCCTCTCGGACGCCATTAACGCCGCATGTTTCTGTCGCAGTGCTTCATAATCAGACTGTACTATTTGCAGATGAATATCAGAGGCCATTAAATAACGCGCTGATCGTTGTAACAGTGTTTCCACCAGGCTGGCAGCCAGTTTGCCTCGCTCACCCACCCCCTCCGGCATCTCCAAATAGGCAACAGGCTCCAGCTCAAGTGTGATCACTTCACGCTGCAATGGGGCCGCTATCTCGCCACCAAACACAACATCGTCATCCACAGAAACGAGCCGCGCTGGTGAGCCAAGCAGACCAATCAAGTTATCACCCAGCTTCTTGCTATCTATTCCCGATAACAACTCGTCAAGCCCCAACTCCCGATCAAAATCGGGCAGTGGCAAGACCTCACTATAATCTGTACTCATCGACGTCATCCCAGCTCTGAATTCTGTTGCATCCCTTTACCTGTTATCCCATAGATAAACTCATCACACTCAAGGCCATGCTTCTCCTTCAAGTCATATTGACGATCCATTCCGCTGTACACCTGGCATAACAACTCATGAAAGGTCTCCATAACGCCTTCCCTTTTCAGGGCGTTACTAAAGACCACCGGCCACGGGGTCTTGTCCCAGCGCGCCAACACCTCATCCTCTGCCTGAATCTCTGGTAGATCGCGTTTATTAAACTGCACCACCAGCGGCATGTGTTCAAAATCGAGTCCCACCCGCATCGTATTACCGGCAAGATTGTCAAACGATTCGGTGTTATTAATCGCTTGCGTACGTTGCGAATCAGCGACAAACACCACGCCATCGGCGCGAGATAATACCGCCTTACGGGTACTGTCATGAGCCACCTGTCCCGGCACGGTGAACAACTTCAATTTTATCATCATGCCAGAGGGAGTCTTCATACCCAGTGGAAGTAGATCAAAAAAAAGTGTGCGATCATTTTCGGTTTCGAGCACCATCATCTCACCCTTCATCTCCGGCTGTAGCAAATCATGCAGCGCCATCAAGTTGGTTGTCTTACCACTCAACGCAGGGCCATAGAACACCAGCTTTAGAGTAAGTTTATTTCGCTTCTCGTCGAACTCCGCCATAACAATACAATCACTCTTTTATTAGCCCACCACTCATTACTCTTTCATCTCGATATAAAGACCTGTGCCACTTTCAGCAATATTTGAAAGACGGCAAATTTTTTCGATCAGTGCAGAATCAAGCTGATGTCCTTTAGCCAATAACACCATACCATCCGCCGTCACCAGATCCTTTCCCAGCACCATGCCTGACTTCAGCTTGTCGGCATCCACATACCTGATAATTTTAGTACTCTTTTTCTTTTCAATTGTCAGGTATTTAACAAAGGCATCGACCACTCGCGGTGAATAACGCTTTCCCTGGTTTTTAATAATAAACTGTTCTGCCTGGGAAGCCGTCAGTTTATCCTCGAGCAACGCCCCCGTTTGCAGGGCGTCGTAATCATCTACAACGGAAAGAATACAAGCACCCAGAGGAATATCCTCCCCTTTCAAGCCGCTCGGGAATCCACTACCATCGTACCTCTCATACCGGGCACTAATGAGGCTGGCGGCCCCATGCAATAGATCCAGCGACATGAACAATCCCTCCCCCATCATCGCGTGGCTAACAATTATTTCACGCTCTTTCTTTGAGAGGCTATCAAAGGGTTTAGCGAGCAAGTCATCAGACAAACCTAACCGCCCAATGTCACTCAACAAACAAGCAAAAAGAATATCCTGAGCAGCCTTCTCCACCCCCATCGTCACGGACAGCTTGAACCCCATATCGGCAACCCGCCGCGCACGGCCAGGTTTTCGGCCACCCCGAAGTTCAATAATGCTTGAAAACATCTTAATGGAATCTGAATAACTTTTTTTAAGCGACTCGTGAGTTCCTTCGAGCTGCTCCATAGTCTTGGACAATTCCTTTGTACGCTCCATTACCTTTTGTTCAAGCGTAGCATTAAGTGTTGTCAGCTCCTCATTCTGCTGCTGGGTTAACTTCGTCAATTGCCGCCGTTCTGCTTTCAACAATCTCTGTTCCAGCGCCCGTTGCACATTGAATTTAAGATCACTATCTTCCCATGGTTTACTGATATAAGAATAAATATTACCTTTATTAATAGCAGCAATCGTCGATGCTATATCAGCATAGCCGGTTAACAGGATGCGCATTGTGTCAGGCCATTTCTGTGATGCCTGCGCAAAAAACTCGTCGCCACCCATCTCAGGCATTCGCATATCACAGATAATCAGATCCACCTCCTCTCTTTCCATAATCGCAAGCCCTTCCATCGCTCTATTCGCTATCAGAATACGATAACCCAGCGGACGGAAAAGTCGACGTAATGCAGAGAGAATATTCTCTTCATCATCTATAAATAACAACGTGCCTGTTAATGGTTGTTGCTGTTCTTCAGACATAGATACTTCTTCCATATAAACTTTCTAACCTATTCCCAATTAAAATCACATGACCATCCGCTTATCTAACTTGCCACTCCTAGTTCCTCCTGGCTTGCGGTGAGCCATACGGTAAATGCGCTGCGTTTCCCACCTTACTATTCAGCCCCTAACACTGTAATTCACATAACTGTCGCCAGGCTAATTCGATCCCTCTGGAGTACACTTCAGGCCTACTTTAACATGGCATCGAACCCTGCCGCCGAACGCTCGATTTCACCCAGACAACCGGTGATCATCCGCATATCAATCCCCAGGCGCTCCATGGCATCATGATTGAGTCCAGGGATAACGTCATCACCTCCAGCACCTGTCTCCATACCCTTGCAAACGACATCTACAATTTGGATTAAATCGACCATAGATGAGGGCGACTTTAGATTACACACATGATGATTGGCGATACTGTCAACAATGATTTGCGGCAACCGCCATCGCTCAGCAATCCTCGCCCCCACCAGACAGTGATCGAAACCGAGCACACGCTCCTCCGCCTCACACTTCAGGTAATCATTTTCATCGCAATACCGGATTACCTCAGCATATTCTTCACTAAAGCGAGAATCGAGCACCAGCTCTCCAATGTCATGTAATATCCCGACAGTAAAAGCAACCTCCTGATCCAGACCAACTTGCTTTGCCAATAGTCTCGCAGCAACACCAGCTGCTATTGAGTGGCCCCAGAATGCTTTATGATTGAGGCGCCCACCTTCATCCCGGTCTAAATGCTGGATAATCCCAATAGCAATCACAATACTGCGAATCGTATTGACGCCAAGCACCAGACAGGCCTCCTTGATACCATGCACTTGTCCGGATAAACCATAGAATGATGAATTCGCAACCGCGAGGATACGGGCAGTCATGACTGGATCCTGGGCAATTTTCTGCTCCAGAATAAAAAAATCGACCGTCTTACAATCAAGATCACTAATAACATCAGTCACGACAACGGGCAGCGAGGGAATTTTGTTGAGCTCCCGTTCTATCTGTTCAAGATCGATCGTCACCACAAATACTCCTTGCAGTAAATAATTACTCCTGGCATATAGCGCTGTATTTGCGGAGCTCCCGTAACAATCGGTCTGATACCATGCTCACCACAGTCATCACTAACCAACTTCTCATCAGGCTGTACCGTATCAAATATAACGCCAGGCACCATCACAGTCCTTCCTCCCTGGCAATAAATGCAAGCACCGATCCTTTTGACATCGATGACTGCCCCATACGAGATAAAATCACCTTAATCTCACCAACGCCGTCCAGCTCCCCCTCCCAGTTTCTTACCTTTTCCTCATCCATCTCCATACGACAAAATTCATTCAACTGAGGCGGAAGAACCTCATCACCCAGCATACCGATCAAACCACCGCCCCTCGGACTCAATAACTCATGTGCTTTTTTATTGGCAATAGCGATAATGTTATCATCACCCATCCCGATAACGCCGACAGGCAGGATTTCCAGCACTTCTTGAGAAACCTGTAAGAGCTTAAAATTGAGCTTCGCATACTTTTCAAGATCTTCATTTGCCTGCGTCAGAGATTCATTCGAATCTCGTAACTCAGTCGCCAGACGTTCATTTTCACGCACCAGTTCATAACTCTTGAAGGCCTCTGCAATGTTTTCTCGTAACAAGTTACCGTCCCACGGCTTTGTCAGAAATTTATAGATAGCCCCTCTGTTTATCGCGTCAGTAACCGATCCAAGTTCGGTATATCCACTCAGCATAATACGAACGGTTTCGGGATAAAGCTCTTTTACTTTACTGAGAAACTCGACACCGCTCATCTCAGGCATACGCTGATCCGAGACAATGACACCAACACGGTTCTCTTGCAGAAGTTCTAACCCCTCTTTACCGCCGCCTGCGGTCAAAATTCGATACCCATCCCTGCGACAGAGACGCTTCAACGCTCGAAGGACATTTTCTTCATCATCGACCAGCAGAAGAGTTCTTTCGTTGACAGCCATCATCAGAAATCGCTAAGGACAACAAAGGAAGCCGAAATGTTGTTTGCTAGCACTCTGAAACCTGTCGAAAAATAGATGCTCCGGAGAGCACCAAAGCCAGACAAACATAAGATGTAATCCCTGCTCTTCATACCATATTCCCTTGTACTTCCAATCATTTAACTCTTGATGAATAAAGACCAGCGCACTGCAGTACTTTTCCTACAATACGTTCATTAAATTCACATATTAAGTAGTCAGATGCACGCTATGTAATATTATTTATCGGCGCTAGTGGCAGGCGACTTAAGATTATTTATTATTGTGTATGAGATGACATCCTGATAACGCATGCCTAGACCGAACATAGAGATGATCTTGCGCTCAATCTCATCTGCCAGAGACGTTGCATTTTCCTTGATCAACAGCGGCTCGAAAGCACCCGCTCAATCAGAGGAAGAGCCTGATTATTAATATTAACTTGATTCTAAACCAGCATGATTATGAGCCCATGCCAGCTTGCTCTCGTTTTAATTTTACGTAAAACTTGCCATCCAGATTTTCATTGATCTTATGAAAAGAAACCTAAGGTCAATCTTTTGTCTTCACCTCACTCTGACGCACCGGCAGCCAAACCTTAAACGATGTTCCTTCGCCCTCCTTACTATTCACATCTATGCGACCTCCGTGTTTTTTTACTATACCGTAAGACAGTGACAACCCTAAACCAGTACCTTCACCGATCGGTTTGCTTGTATAAAACGGATCAAAGATCTTGCTTAATTGATCCTCTGCTATACCTTTACCTGTGTCGACAAACTCGACCCAGACTTCTTCTTTCTCCTGTCCGGTGCGGACAATAATCGTACCGCGCTCCTCTATCGCGTGGGCGGCATTCACGAAGAGGTTCAAGAATACTTGATTGAGCTGGGAAGGAAAGCATTCAACTTCTGGAAGCTCACCATATTGCTTTATCACTTCTGCTTTATATTTAATCTCATTGTTAACGATATTTAAAGTACTACTAATTCCTTTGTGAAGATCCACCCATTGCCAATCGGGTGTATCAACATGAGAGAAGTCTTTTAAGTCCTTCACAATTTGTTGAACTCGTGTAACACCTTCTTGCGACTCGATTATGAGGGATTTAATATCCCCCTTAAGAAACTCGAGGTCTAATTTTTCTTTTATATCCAGGATAATTGTTTTCAAATTGACATCAGAAATTTTAGATTCCGCTTGTTCATAGGCGTCGACAAGCTCAAATAATCCAGAAATATACTCATCAAGAGTGCCTATATTTGAATATATATAGCCGACCGGGTTGTTAATCTCATGCGCTACACCGGCAGCAAGCTGGCCGATGGAAGCCATCTTTTCCGATTGAACAAGTTGTTCCTGTGCATCCTGGAGCTCTTTCAATAGAAGTTCTTGTTTTTCTACAGCACGTTTTTTATCAAATTCTGCATTGTGCAGACGGATTAATTGATTCACGATGCGTGATAGAATTTCTGGTGTTAAATCCTCTTTGGATAAATAATCAGAGGCGCCTGTTTTCATCATTTCCACCGCTAGCCGCATATCGCTTTGCCCTGTAAGCATCACGATCGGACTATCAACCCCAGCGGCTCGTAAAGTGCGAAGTACTTCCAGACCATTGTTATCCGGCAACTGATAGTCCAGAAAAATACAATCAAAATATTGTTGTTGAGAGACTTCGACCCCTTCCTCGCCGCTCGTCACTTCGCAAACTTCAGTTTCTATCTCAGACTTTTTCAGCGCACGCATTAACGTCATTCGGTCGACGTCGTCATCATCAATGATTAAAATATTAGTGGGTTCGAACATGAGTTATTTCTACCAAAATAATTTTTACCCGACAGTCTGTTCCGCAGTTTACTCAAGCCCGCTTTTACCCGGCCGCCGACTTCAGTCACCGTGAGTTGTATGCCGTGCGCCTTAAGAAGACGGCGCACACTCATGCGATCCACGTCATCGTTATCAATAAGCAGCATATTGATTTTTTCCATTTTGGAGCTGGCAATCGCTGCCTTAGGGCATCTCCATTAGATTCCAGTACATGTCCAGGGTAGTCACCGCTTCGATAAATTTTTCCGGCTGAACGGGTTTCAAGACATAACCAGCTACATTCAGGTCGTAGGCTGCGACCTTGTCACGATCTTCATCAGAGGTGGTTAGAACGACTACGCTAATACCCTTCAAGTCTGGATCCGCCCGTAACGCTTGCAGAAATTCGATTCCGTTCATCTTAGGCATATTGATATCCAATAAAATTATCTTGGGCGTTGGAATAGTCTTTTCGACGCCCTCGCCGCGCAACATCGCCAGCGCCTCAAGGCCGTTCTCGGCGCGATAAAGCGGGTTAGTTATCTTGACCTTTTTGAATGCCCTCTGGACATTCACGGCATCAATTTCATCATCTTCTACTAATAGAATAGTCACGCTTTTGTCCATCATGCTGCTTCGTTCTCCGTTATGTACTTGGGCCAGGTAAAACTAAAACACGCGCCCTCTCCTTCTTCTGACTCCAGAATGATCTCGCCACCATTCTCTTCGACAATCCTTTTAACCAACGTTAGCCCAACCCCCGTGCTTTCAACCTTGTCACGTGCGTTCAGCGTCTTAAAAATTTCGAATACCTTGCCATGATCCGCGGGCGCTATTCCAGGACCATTATCATGAACGTTAAATTGATAAAACTTACCCATATCTGTCACGCTCACATCCGCCTCACCGCCTTCTTCGCGACGGTATTTAATAGCGTTGCTAATGAGGTTGGCAAAGACCTGACTCAAGCGCACCTTATTGGCAGGCACGGCAGGCATATTGTCAGCGATGCTAATAGAAAATCCCTCGGGTACCGGCATTGAGTCAACGACATCACCCAGCAACTGCTGAACATTGACTTCCTGGACATCTTCCTCGACACGGCCAATGCGAGAGAACTCAAGCATTCCATTGATCAACCCTTCCATGCGCAGCACTCGCGCACGCATCAAGTTAAGATTGTTTCTACTATCTTCATCAATCTTATCTTCGTTGTCTTCTTCTATCCATTGGGCAAGATTAGAAATGGCGCGCAATGGCGCTTTCAAATCATGAGACACTACGTAAGCAAACTGGTCCAGCTCCTTATTAGACTTTTCCAACTCTCGGTTTTTCTCGAGCAAAGTCGCCTCTGCCAGCATAAGAGCGCTGATATCTTTGACCAAACATACAGCCCCTATAAGATTACCCCCATCATCGTGAAGCAGCGCTCGTGATAAATACACCGATAACCTTGTTCCATCCCTGGCGACTAAGGATGTCTCACGGCTATAATTTTGCTGCTGGTAGTCAGCGCTTAAATCCCGGATATCGTCAACAATGCTTTCATCCATAAAATCTGACAATTGCTTGCTCTGAAATTCTTCGTCGCTATAGCCCAACATGGTTGATGCCGCTTGATTAACTCGCGTGATATCACCATTCTCGTTAAGTACGAATAAGGCATCACCCATCGATGCCAGGATTTTCTCCACATAGTTCTTAGAAACGGTGGTCTTACTCAACGCCTTACCCATACCATTAAATGTAGTAGCCAGCACCCCAAGCTCATCTTTACTCTTTATATCCACGCGTGCATCAAGATTGCCGCGCCCCATATTTTCAGCCGCTTTTTTCAGCGCCTCGATAGGTCGAGATAACCCCGCCGCCAGGGTGCTACCTATAAAGATTACGATGATGAGTGCAAAACCAGACATCATCGCGGTCGAACCTCTGGCATTGGCAAGATCTTTATGTATCTGGGGCGCTTCTTCAGTGATGATCAGCGCTCCGAAAAATTTTCCCGCTAACGACATTAAAGGGCTAGCCACAACAACATGATGAACTCCATGCAATATCTCCCGCCTGACCAGGTAGGCATCAGACCCACAATTTATGTCGATCTCATGCTTACATTTCTCCGCCAATTGGCTCGAAAATTGCCGCCCCCACTCATACTCGATATCGTGGTCATTTGCAGCAGTGAGCACACCTGAGTCAGCATCAAACAGAGACACAGTTACATTGAGGCTGAGTTGTTGCAGGAACTTCTTATCCAACACATAGGCGCCATGCATGTAACCTATAGGAACTTTCTTGCGTGTAATGAGCGAAGCTTTGTGTATCTCGTATTCCTGCATATCTGAATTAAACCAAAGCACGGCCGTCTTCGGCATGCCTTCAGTTTTATGCATGCTGTGAGCGCTATACGGAGAGTCTTTATTCAGGGTCGAGAAGACTAACTTACCATTCAAGTCAATCACTTCGAGATACGATAAGCCCACCTTCGTTCGCGCCTCTGGCAATATACGTGCTAAATCCTGTACGCTCTCCAGTTCAGCCGCATAGTAACTGGCTTTAATTAAAGCGGAATCATTGGCTAAAAAATGGATATAATTTTCGGCGGAAGCAGTCAACCTCTCGATCTCGCTCTGCACCACATCTAAGCGAGACTTATTATTGTCTTCGTATGACTTAAGAATCGCCTCTGACATCTTGGCGTCGTGCATGTAGCTAATAAAAGCCAATGGTACCAGCACCACTAATAAGAATGCCGCAATTAGCTTATATCTAATTTTCATCTACTTCGTTTCGAATATGAACATAAATTAATCACTTATGTTTTATTCAAAGTCGATAAAGCCAGCATTCTTTGCCGCGGCTTCCATCTCGCGAATGTCGTCATAATTGCTATCATCTGGTGCTGTAAACTGTTTCATTAATGCTTTATCAAGTACGGCTCGACCTTCTACGCTTTGATGCATGATAAGTAGCTCCCCCTGTAGTGCCTTTCGGATGCCAGGGTCCGCTTTGCTGCTGATCACAACAGGCGGTATACCTGCTCCGCCGGGATGAAGGTGCTCGATTATCTTGACGTTCAGGGCGTCTAAGTCACCAAGACTCCGATCGTAGTCGAGTACCAGTGAATCCACTGAGCTTGCATCTACGATTCCGCGGGCAACGAGACGTATGGACTCCTCGTGGGAACCGGAGACAACCACCTTCGAAAAATAGTCCTGCCAGCTTTTCGCGCCCAACTGGACTAATTTATAGCGCGGCATGTTGTATCCGGAGTTGCTTGCCATGTCGTTAAAAGAATAAGTCTTGCCCTTAAGGTCAGACCAATTACTGATGTCAGAATCCTTGCGGACAATGGTGTAGGAATAATACTTACCTGGGACATCTTCGTAACCCTTTGCATCGGGAAAGCGCTCAGCGCTCATCGCCATCACAGGGATTGCCAGCAGCTCGTATTTACCCTCTGCATATTTGTGCACATAAGGCAAACCACAAACATAGCCGACCTGTATAATGCCCGAATCCAGCATTTCATCAGATTCGTCATAACTTAGCCCCGAGACCACAGACATATCCCAACCTAATCGCTTGCCAAGATAATCTGCAATTTCTTTGTAGATTGGCATTCCTTTGTCCGATACGAAGGCGGCGGTCACCACCATCTTTACTTGCTTTGGTTCAGCCTTCGCGATTGCTCCGCAAGCAAAAAAAGTTAACAAAATAGCAAAAAAACCTGTGAAAATTTTGCGCTGCTTTAAATAAACCATGTCATTACCCTTATTAAACCTGATGACTCAAATCCGGTATCGTCCTGCGTCGGTAATTCTTTAACTATCGGACACAGGCCTTTCCCATCAACCAAAAGGGTAATAATCGCAGCAATATCATGCCGTTAAACTTTCT
Organism: uncultured Gammaproteobacteria bacterium; assembly: GCA_945787155.1. Classification (GTDB taxonomy): domain Bacteria; phylum Pseudomonadota; class Gammaproteobacteria; order SZUA-140; family SZUA-140; genus SZUA-76. Next base: position 68,112 of record CALZHD010000012.1, read on the forward strand.
AACTGCGAAGTTTCGGTGCTTGAAGGTATGCGCTTGATAGTTTGCGGAAAGCCCGTCAGCCGATCGACGACAGAAATCTATCTCTCTTCAAGGAATATGAGAACGGTTACGGTTAACGCTAAAATTCAGAGATACATCGGGGCAAGGAGTGGCTGGGCGCTGCCAGATTCAGGCTTCTGCTGAGACAATTCACGCTCAAATGCCTCCCACATCACAGCACCATCCCAGCCACCTGCTCCCATGGCAGTAACTCGGCTATAGAGCCGTTGGTTCAAACCGGTTATCTCAACACGTAGCGGCTCGCTAACACGTTGCGCAAGCTTGCCCAGTGAACCTGGCGGGTGAGTGGGCCAACAGACGGCGCCCCAGCCCAATAGCGCCTCTTTTGCAGCGGAGGCATCATTGCCAAGACACGCTGCGCGCACCATTTTTTTAGCTGCGCTGAAATCAACCGCCTGTGGTTGCAATCCAGACACATCCTTGAGATCAACAGCACGACGTGACACCTGCCACGCAATCACCGTCAGCAACCACCCCAACCCCAGCAACACACTCGCAATGCGCCAGGTATAGTCATTATCATTCAGCGATGAAGTCATCATCGCCGCAGGTGCTAGCGCCGTCATACCCTGCCCTTCGGACACAGGACCCGCTATCTCTGCACCACTATTCGACTGCGCAGCCGCTGCCACCCGCAGCGTACGTGCCGGCAGACGCGCCACCTCACGCTGGCCACTTTTGCTGTTCCACCACGGAACTTCAATCGCTGGCAGTCGATATTCACCGGCCTGCGTTGGGATGAGTGCGATCTTCTCCTGACGCACTCCGATCAATGTCTCCTGTTTTTTATCATTCAACTGCTTCGCCTGATCGGGATAGGCCTTTACTCCATCCGGCATCGAAGGCGTTAATGTCGGCAGTTGTGCAGCTGTCAATCCATCGGCGATCAATGTCAATGTCCACGTTAGCGGTTCTCCAGCAGTCACTGCCTGAGTAAGGTCTACTCCCGCTGGCCACTCCTCGATCAGTTTCACTTCACGTGCAGGCAACCACTGCTGCGGGTCTTCGCCGGCAGGTACCCCCTTCACATCGAGTGTTACCTCCGAGGAATGCACCCTCTGAATCGGCCCACCCTGTTCAAACACATCGAACATGCCGCGCGTACGATTGACCACCTGCCCCTCAAAGGTCAGCGGTGCAATCGTGAATCGTCCACTCTGCTGCGGAAAGATCGCATAACTACGCTCCAGCACCACATAACGACGCCCGTCACGCGTGGTCTCGAATTCACGATCTTCACCCAGCTTCTCTATCACCGCATCGGTATCACTGATCACCGGCTCCGACAACCGTGCATTGGCGACATTAACCGCGCGAAACAGACGCGCTTTATAAATCACCTGTGACTGGACATAGGCAGTACCAGCCTCGCTGCTGGACTCGGCACTGACTTCAATAAAGAGCATCGTATTACTGGCCGCGGTCGTCGGTGCAGCCGCCTCAGTGACACCAATCACCAACGACTGGCTTTTATCTTTGCCAAACAAAACTTGTGGCACCACCAGGCGCCCACTACGCTTCGGCATCAACACCACTGTCCACTGACGAGACTGCGACACCTGCCCGTTTACGATCTGCATTGTTGTCCCCTGGCTCTGATGCATAATCTCGAACGCCTGCTCCAGTACCTTGAAATCAGGATCACCATCAACCGCGCCATCGGCCTCAAAGGTCAAACGGAACGACTCGTTCATCGCCACCGGATTGCGATCACTCTGCACCTTGATTGTTGCCGCCGACACTGGCGGTGAGAACAGCAACATCATCCCGCACAACCACCACAACATCACTCTGTTTTCAAACATCACCATGACTCATCCTCAATACGCGGCTGGCCACCACTGCGGTTTTTCGCGCGTTGCGATTGATACTGAAATTTGCGCCGTAACAGACCACCGGGATCATCGGGAATGCGACGCAACCACTGATCATTGGCCTGCTGAATCTCGGCCTGCGCCTCACTCAACTCACTGGCGCTGGCGGCAGCCGCCTCATCTGATTGAGCCTCACCCTCGTCCGCAGCCGACTGCGCCGCCTCCTGCGCCTCATCACCAGACTCATCGCTACCCTCGGACATCTGACGATCCTGATCATCATTAGACTCATCTTGCTGATCGCCATTTTCACCCTGCGATGACTGCGACGGCTGAGGCTCATCTTCCGTGTCTCCAGTAGCAGATGAAGAAGCCTCATTCGTCTGAGGCTCATTCGACTGGGCATCATCTGACTCACCCGACTGAGGCTGCCCCTGTTGCGAATCACCTTGCTGCGCTTCACCCTGTTGTGACGGCTCGCCCTCATCCCCATCCGAATCGGATGAATCAGGTGAATCGGATTGCGCATTATCAGATTGCTGCTGCAACTGCTGCTGCACCAGCTCACGGTTGTATTTTGCATCTTCATGTTGCGGCTGCAGGCTTAGCACCTGATCATAGGCATCGATTGCTGCCTGCCACTGCTTTAACTGCGCATATGCATTGCCCTTATTATAAAGTGCCTCTGCATTCTCGATGCCATCCAGCGCATCAATGGTTTGTTGATAATCACCCTTGCGATAGTTCGCCGCGGCTTGCCACTCTTTATTATTAAACAACGCTGCCGCCTGTGTCACATCATCGTTTTCAAACGCGCGTGCGGCGCGCTGATCAGGGGTCGACCAGAGATCATCCCACCACGACGCACTGTTCTCCGCCGCTTGTGCACTCCCGGGCGACACTATCATCAATGGCGACACCACCAGACAGACTAGCAACAGATGTCCACGACGAAAGGCTATCAGCACCAGCGGCAATAACAGCAACAGCAACCACGGCCCCTCTTCTCGCCATTGATCGGCCTTAAATCCTTGCGATGCCTCCAGCGCCACCTCACTCTCAGGCGATGTCCCCGCCAGCAGTGACGTAATATCACGATCATCCACCCGCATCGACTGATAATGACCGCCACCCTGTTGCGCCAGCTCACGCAGTGCCGCCTCATCCAGCCGCGGAATCACGATCGCGCCACTACGATCCTTTAAAAAGCCGCCATCAGGCAGCACAATCGGTGCACCTGCGGCATCACCAACCCCAAGTATCGACAATCGATAACCCGTCTGTTTCAGTATCTCGATAGAGCTTTGCAGTGCATCTGCAGGGACCTTCTCAAGGCCGTCAGAAATCAATAGCAGATCACCACGCGCTGCGCCTGCCTGTACTAATAACTGCTGTGCCATATCGATCGCCAGATCCGGACGACTCCCCTGCTGCGGCATCAATGTTGTCTCCAGCGAACCGACCTGCGCCACGATGGTCTCGGCATCTTCGGTCAAAGGCGAAACGATAAACGCATCTGCAGCATAAACAATCAACGCCGACTGCCCCTCTTTACGCTGCTTAAGGATATCGATCAACTTGAGCCGTGCGCGCGTCAGTCGCGTCGGTCGTACATCGGTAGCATCCATTGAGCGAGACAGATCCAGCAACAACACCAGTGCCGACTGGTCACGAAAGACGGGCTGCTCCAGCTGTTTCCATGCCGGCCCAGCCAGCGCGATGATCGCTAGCAAACCTACCAGCCCAACCAGCAACAACATCCCTCGTCGCTGACCAGCACCGCTTTCACTGATCAACAGATGAGGCAACAACGCTGCATCACAGACCGCTTGCCAACGACGACTCTGCAATCGAATACGTCGCAGATACCACAGTATTAATAGCAGCAACGGCAACAACAACCACCACCACGGACGCAGAAAATGAAACCCCTGGATCATCTCATCAAGATTCATGTTGCCCTCTGCACACGAACCTGACGCAACAACAGTAGCGATGTAATCAGCATCGCGGACGCCAATGGCCACGGATAGAGTGAGCGACGTGGACGAAAAAATTGTTTCTCCTGCTCCACCGGCTCCAGCTCATCAAGCAGTTGATAGATCTTTTCCAGCTGTTGTAGATCACGTGCGCGAAAATAACGCCCACCGCTGGTGGTAGCAATAGCAGTCAGGGTCTCTTCATCAAGGTCGGTCGATGGGTTAACGCGACGTGTACCAAATAGCGAACGTACCAACATCTCATCGGCACCGATGCCGACGGTATAGATTTTCAGCCCTTCACTGGCGGCCAACTCTGCCGCTTTTAGTGGCTCGATCTCACCCGCAGTATTAGCGCCGTCAGTCAGTAAAATAAGCACCCGGCTGGCACTGCTATCTTCGCGTAGTCGTTTAACCGCCAGACCAATGGCGTCCCCGATCGCCGTCTCCTGCCCGGCAAGGCCGATCACCGCCTCATCGAGCAATGTCTTGACCGTGGTGCGATCAAAGGTCAGTGGTGTTTGCAGATAGGCCTGTCGTCCAAACAGGATCAGCCCGACACGATCGCCAATACGGCGTTCGATAAACTCACCCGCCACCAGCTGCGTCGCCACCAGGCGATTGACCATACGCCCTTTCCACTCGAAATCTTCAACCTCCATACTGCCGGAGAGATCGACGGCCAGCATCAGGTCGCGACCACTGACGGGCAACTCAACCGCTTCGCCCTGCCACTGTGGACGCGCGCAGGCAATCACCAGCAACGCCCAGGCCAGCAAGGCGAACCATAATACCCAGCGGACACCCGCAAGCGTGTGAGATGTTGCAGTGCCGGGCGCGCTAAAGTCCTCAAGAAACGGTACTCGCAGCACTGCATCATTGACACTCGCCGCCGGCGGCACCAGCCAACGCACCAACAGCGGCAACGGCAATAACAACAGCAGCCATGGCCATTCGAATTGCAGCGCGAGATCGCTCATCATCGACCCGGTCCCCGCTTTAGCGCAGGCAGCTCGCTGAGCCACTCGCCACACAGTGCGTGCAGCGCCTGCACATCACCGTCAACCTGCTGTCGATAAGGGGCATCCAGCAACAGACGACCAACACCTTCACTGAAAGGGTTGAACTGTGACAACGAATGCGTCCGATCAAGATAACGTAACCACGCCTCACCACTAAGACCGGCCACCACTTCACGCGGGTAATAGCTAAGACAGACTCGACGTAACAAAATAGATAACCCCTGCACCAATCGATTCACATCTTGCTGCTGCTGAAACTCTGCCATCAAACGTTGCCACTCTGCCAGTGCGGCCACACGTACCTGCGCCTCGGCTTTGCGCCGTTGCCACCACCACACCAGCGCCACACAAACAGTGATCGATCCTAGCAACCACCACCAACCCGGCGCCAGTGGCCACCACGAAATCGCCTCGGGCAGATGGATGTCTCGCAGAGGTAACTCAACAGCCGTCATCGCATCATCCATCATGCCGCCCCACGCATTCCTAAGCCGTCGCGCAATCTACCGGCTAACGACTGCGTCGTGGCGCAGGGAATAAAACAGATGCCGTGACGATGACAGAGTGTTTGCAACGCATCGCGTCGTGCAATGAAGCGCTGATGATATGTTGCGCGCGCGCTTGCCACAGTGGTATCAAGCACCATCGTCTGTTCACCATCCCCCACACGATAGAGCCCTGCGGGTGGCAAGGTCGACTCCAGTTCATCATAAATAAAAAACATCACCACATCATTGTGTCGCGCTAGTTGAGAGAGATGCAGTTCACAACGATCATCGACTTCACGAAAGTCACTCAACAGTACTACCAGACTGCCCGGACGTGCTACTCGTCGCAGACGTAGCAGTGATTGCAATGCAGCCTCGCTTGCTGCGATGGCATCATGCTGCTGAGCTTTTGCCTGCAACCATGCCGCTTGCTCCTGCTCTACTAAACGCTGAATAAGATGCAGCACCGCATGTTTACTTCCCTGAGGACGCAACTCCTCGTGCTGCTGTTCTGAAAAGATAAGCCCACCGACACGATCGCCCTGCTTCACCGCCGCCCACCCCAGCAGTGCCGCGGCGCGCGCTGCAATCACAGACTTAAAGGCACCACGGGTCGCAAAAAACATCGAGCGACGGTTGTCGACCCACAGTAACACCGCGCGCTCACGCTCTTCACGAAACAGTTTAGTGTGTGGTTTTCCACTGCGTGCCATCACGCGCCAGTCGAGCGTGCGCACATCGTCTCCCGCTTGATAGGGACGCACTTCATCAAACTCCATTCCACGACCACGAAACGATGACAGATACTGCCCACTCTGCACCGCCCGCACCTTTAATGCCGTCAGCGACAGCGTTGCCGCCTGACGATGCAATGCGATCAATGATTTTTTGTCGATGCGTATCGGATTAAAGGATGTTTCATCATCCACAGATGCTGTAGACGAGGCAGACTCGTCAGCAAGATCATGTCGCGACGTTCTTCGACCCAACAGTTGTGACAGACGTTTCAACACAGCGGTATCAGGATGACTTTATGGCACAGCGATACGGGCAATCAACGCTTCAATAAAGCGATCCGGCGTAATCCCATCTGCTTCCGCCTCGTAGCTCAATAAAATACGATGACGCAGCACATCATAAGCGACCGACTGCACGTCTTCAGGACCAACAAAATCACGGCCATCGAGCCAGGCGTGGGCGCGCGCACAACGATCCAGTGCGATTGTCGCCCGTGGACTGCCGCCATATTGCAACCAACGGCCCAGCTGCTCATCGTAGGCCGAGGGGTTGCGCGTCGCGAGCACGATCTGCATCAGGTACTCTTCGATATTTTCCGCCATGTAAACTTCAAGCACCTCACGGCGCGCGGCAAACAGCGCTTCCTGAGTCACCATCGGCGCTATCGTTGACGTGTGAGTAATCGCGTCTCGCGCCTCGCCTCTTGCAAGATGCAGGATCTCACGCTCTGCGGCCGCATCGGGATAATCGATATTCACATGCATCAGAAAACGATCCAGCTGTGCCTCGGGCAGTGGATAGGTTCCCTCCTGCTCAATCGGGTTCTGGGTCGCCATCACCAAGAAAAGCGCTGGCAGTTTATAGGTCACAGAGCCTACCGTGATCTGACGTTCGGCCATCGCCTCCAGTAGTGCCGACTGCACCTTGGCCGGGGCACGGTTGATCTCGTCCGCGAGAATCAGATTATGAAACAGCGGCCCCTGCTGAAAGGTAAAGGAACCATCCTGCGGTCGAAATATTTCGGTACCTGTGAGGTCTGCGGGCAGCAGGTCTGGGGTGAACTGCACACGGTGAAAGTCACCTTCAATGCCCTCACCCAGCACCTTGATGGCACGCGTCTTGGCAAGCCCAGGAGCACCCTCAACCAGTAGATGCCCATCCGCTAGCAAAGCAATCAATAAACGATTGACCAACAGAGGCTGCCCTATGATATGTTGACTGATCGTTTGATAAAGCTGCTGAATACTCTGCTGATGAGACATAACTACCCTTGTCATAATTTAGGCTTGAACTAAAGCCGATATTTTAAGAACTCTAACCATTTTTGCCAAGTATGAGGTGCTACGGTGATCACTTGCTTAACACGGCCATCGCCGCATTAATCATCTGCAACCGTGAGGTGTCACCCCCACGGTCAGGGTGATGCTCCATCGCCAGGCGACGGTAATGCTGCTTGATCGTGACCACATCCAGTACAGCACCGACCGGATCACTCAGCCCCAGCACTTCCAGTGCCTGGCGACGCCGTTCCGAGCCATTCAGACGCGCCCAGAACTTGTTTAGCATCTGCTCCACTTCCAGTGCCGTGGTCTGCTCCAATTGTGCGCTGTCGAGATAGTAGTCACGCAACGCGTCGACGCCACTCAGCCGATTTTTTTCACTCTGTTGGACATTGTACGGACGCAATATTACCAACAGCGGGCTGATCTCAAGCAAACCGCTCTGCTGCTCCCACAGGCGATCGCGCAGACGATACAAGGCGTTGAAGAGTCGAAAGTGAGCACAGAAAAGGGGAAAAGTATCACGCAGTTGTGAGATATCGAAGCGGCTATCGCCCATCTCAAACAACGCCGCAAAGAGATCGTATTCGCTTAAGCCAGTCGGATGAGTGCGCAAAAGGATCAGCAGCTGTTCGCCAAGCTCATCCGCGTGTCCTTCCGTGACAGGCGCTGGCATAACCTCCTTGTCATGCCCACCCATGATATATGAGGACCCGTAATCCGAACGGTTACTGAACCTTCAGTAGCTCAACATCAAACATCAACGTTGCATTCGGACCGATATCACCACCTGCACCACGTGAGCCATAGGCCAGATCTGAAGGGATGAAGAGCTGCCACTTGGCACCTTCTTTCATCAATTGCAGCGCCTCAGTCCAGCCTTTGATAACCCCGCCCACAGGGAAGGTGGCGGGCTCACCACGACGATGAGAACTATCAAATTCCTGACCATTAATCAGCGTGCCACGATAGTGAACCGAGACGGTATCTTCTGCGGTTGGCTGCTTGCCAGTGCCCGCCGTGATGACTTTATACTGCAACCCACTTGGCAGCTCGGTAACACCTTTTTTGTTCTTGTTCTCAGCCAGGAATTTCACGCCTTCCTCTTTATTAGCATTTCCCGCTAACTCTTTTTTGGCCGTCTCACGTTTCTGATAATCAGCAAACAACGTCTGCATTTCCTCTACCGTCAATTGTGGCTGCTTGTCAGAGAGAATATCTTTGATCGCCATCCCCACTGATCCCGCATCAATATCCATACCATTACGTTTCAGGTCCTGACCAATCTGGACCCCCACCGCATAGCTAAATTTCTGTTTTTCACTCTCAAGCCCACCATCAGCCGCAGACGCCACAGATATAGATGAAGCCATCAACAGCGATGTAAAAAGAACCCTGGATTTCATATCTTTCCTCGTAATAATAAGTGTTGTGTCTTGCGCTCAAACACGATTATGCAGATAAAAAAAAGGGATAGGATTTACCTACCCCCATCTAGCGTGCACTCCGTGCTGAGTCTCCATTTCCGTTACTCTGAACTTGTTCTTCCATGAGAAGCCTTTGATAGACATAGTTATACTCCCCCAGACTACAGCCGTCAAATCCTGTCAAATCGGCGCTTTCAGACTACTTTCAAATGCCAAAAGCACCTACTCAGAACAAGCATATTTACCCTGCCATTCCAGCCAGACAATATTTTTGTGGTCAAATACCAATCCCATTTGTACACTCCACAGACATAACTGTAGACCACAACATCAACAAGGCAATCAAGGAGGTAATCATGACAAAAAAGACGTTTGTTGGAACATTCTGCAAAGCCTCACTTCTCGCATGCTGTGTCACAACTAATGCAACCGCTGCCACCGCCCCTTCTGTTGATGAGATCATCAACCAGTGCTACTACAAATACGCAGGGGATGACCAGCGCTCGCACATGCAGATCACCCTCAAAGCGGCCGGCGGAAAATCACAAGTGAGCGAATATACCCGACTGTGGAAGAATTACAGCGGCCGCGGCGGTGTCGTCGACAAGGTACTCCTCTTCACCGATATTCCACTCAAAGACAGAGGACTGGCCTTTATGCGCTGGGGACACACCGGTGACAGCGGCCAGGCAACCGAACAGTGGATCTACCTGCCCGATCTAAGAAAAGTACGCCGCCTTACCCCGCGTGATCCCGAGACCAAAGAGTGGATCATCAAAGATGAAGACCTGCGACTGCGCGAACCCCACGAGGATCATCACACCTTTGTCGGTGAAAAATCATCTGATGGCAATGCCTACTATGTGGTTGAGTTCAAGCCGAGCGACGACCCGGTCTACAGCAAGCGCACCTTCTGGTTCAACAAAAAGGATAATGCCGACGAGTGCTCACTGTACAAGGTCGACTTTTACGATAAACGCGGAGAAAAGACCAAACAGCAGTTCATCGAATGGCGTCGCAAGGGCAAAGCGTGGATATGGGATAAGGTCGTGATCGAAGATACTAACAGCGACGCCTACATTCACTACGACATGAAAAAAGTTGAGGTCAATGTTGGACTGGATGATGCGCTATTCACACAGCGCTCGATGCAAAAAGGATACTCTCAGTAGAGACCTATCACTAGCGGTACAGCGCCTCAAATCCTGAGGGACTGAATCCATTCATGCGTTTTTTACCCACCAGAATAATCGGCACGCCAGTGCCGTTCAAAGCCTTGTAATCCTCGCGCCCCTTGCTGGTGGTCTCGGTATCATACTCGACAAATGGGATCCCTTTCGCCTTAAAATAACGACGCGCTTTTTTACAGTAGCCACACCATGTTGTGCTATACATCACCACTTTACCCCGTCGGGTATCGGGGGTGAAGGATGCTTCAAAGGGAACGATCTCTGATGAGGTGTAACTATTGATCCTGACTTCAATCTTTTCGACCTTGCGCTCACGCGGTGGGCTGTCCGTAAAATGGACCTTGCCATTTTCATCGATCCACTTAAAGATCTCCCTGGTTATATTTTTTTCCGGCGGCCGACTCAGTGAATTCAAGGTACCGATCAAGCTCTGAATCATTGAGTCCTTGATAGGTAAAGAGATACATCATCGTTACCACCTGCTCCAGCTCACCCCACATCGGCGCCATCGCACGCTCCGTATTGCGCCGTGTCTCAACATAGTTTGCGCGCTGCGCCGAACCTCTCTCCGCCACCATCGCCATGCCAAAAAAGACCTGCATATTGACCATCAAGTCTTTGGTACGTTCTTTGGATAGTACCGCCTCATCAAGGCGATGAATGCGCGCCAACCGACCAGGCCGCACCTGCTCTGTCTGGGATACCTCAAACATCTGCATCATCTTCTCTGGTTGCGACGCATTGAGTTCCATTAACACCACCTGCTTGCCCAGTGGGGACTCCAACCATGCCAGTACCTGCTGCATCTCATCAGAAGACATCTGCGCTGACAAATAGTGCTGCACATCGTCATTCAATATCTGTGTATTCAGTGCGCCGACGAGCTTATCCTGAATCACCACATCCATCGGCGCACCTCGATGCGCCGAATCACGAATACCGGCCTTCACCTGATCCGGTATCAAGTCGATCTGCACATTCATACCAGATTTCTGCATCAGCGCCGCCGCCAACACCGCTTTGCTCTGCTCAGCGCTCAGCCCCACAGCGCTGAACACCAGCAATATGAATGTCAAAGTCAATTGAGTCAGATTACGCATCACCAATTCTCCTTGCCCCGAAACCTTCTCCCGAAATTTCCCCCAAAATCTTCTCAGGAACCAAATACCCATTTAACCGTGCGCTATAAAAGGCTGCACATACCTTAGATTTCGGACAATCGGGATAAGTTCTATAGAAAAAATGACGTTATTACGGAGTTAAATTGGGATTAAGCACATGCCAATCCCCGCAGGCAAACCCAACAGGGCGTTAACAGCATGTTAGTTAAGCGGTTTTAATTAAGGACACTGCAACGACGACGGACCGTTTTCACGATCCTTAAGCAAGAACTATCAGCTTTTTCAAGACAACAAAGTCACTCGTCAAGGCACAATCACACACACGGCATTACGACCCAGGGGCTATGCGCAATGACGGTAAACGAAATTAATCAGGGATAACCAACCGCACCACCATATCATCAAACCCGGCGACACGCGCCAGTGCCTGATACGGCTGCCCCGGTGGCAAAGCCTTTGTCGCCTTGAGACTACTCTCGACGACTCTCTCTTCGCCGGGTTCGAGTACAAACTGTTCTGGTTTA
>CALZHD010000013.1 GCA_945787155.1 uncultured Gammaproteobacteria bacterium
CTGTGAGTAGAGGATGGCATCATCGGAAGGCTCATCACCGATCAAAAGATACGCGCCCGGTACACGGGTATTTTTAGCGGCGCGACGAAAGGCGTCACCAATGGTTTCATTGTTGCCGATGAATGGTGCGCCCTGCATCAACATATCGAACATCTCACCCATCGAACCGGTGTAGGTTTTGGCGATACCATCTGAAAACCAGGTGACGGCATCAAGATGCTTGCCGGAGCGGGTGACGATCACTCGCAGAACTGGAATCAAAAAATGTGACGCACCGTGCATCGAGCCGGTGGCATCGATAACCAGGTGAAGTTCCTTGCCGGGAATCTTTTTCAGCCCTTCGATAAAGATCTCAAAATCCTTACGCCCTTCACCTTCATCGAGACCGGCTGGCTTGAGCACCTTCTTCATTTGACTTTCGGAATCCATCTTTGCCATTTCATCCAGCTCGCCAAGCAGTCGGTCCATATCTGAACCGGACATATCAAGCTGTTGCTCAAGCTTCGCCACTTTCTCTTTCAGCTTGGGCAACTGATCTTCTTCGGCCACCTTAGAGGTAATCAAAATAGTCACCAGTAAAAATATAAAGGTGGCGAGCATCAACAGCGCGACGTCCGAGAAACTTTCATGGACGTTGGTATAGGTAAATTTTCGTCGATCTTTCACGTGAGTGTGTTGTTAACTATTCTTTGGGAGGACGCGGGCGAGGTCTGAAGCGCAACAGGTCCTTGAGACGCTGCCAGAAGGTACGATTCAGATTCTGCATCAGGCGTGCCTCCTGGCGCATCAACATATAGCACTGGCGATTCATCTCGATGCTTTCAAGCAATGAGGTGCGCTCTTCCTGCGACAGGCCGCGCAGGTTTTCAACCTCCTGACGAAACTCTTCCATCGCCATGCGCGATGCGCCAAAGGCCGACTGCAAGAACTTGACCCGTTCGCCGAGTGATTCCATTTCTGCATCGAGGAATCGAATATCGCGTTCCAGCGAAGGTTTGAAGTCGGCAGAGCAGTAAACCAGGCAGATGCGCATGGTGCAATCAAACAGCCCTTCGACCCCCTGTTCGGTGATCTGTGCAAAAACACGCAACAAAACGCCGCCCAGGATCGCGCCCAGCAATGTAGTGTAAAAGGCGGTACCCATGCCGCCCATCGCCTTGCGCAGACCTTGTAGTAGCTGTTCCTGATCATGCCCCAGGGCATCGAGTGAGCTGGTGAGACCCGTCAGGGTCAACGTGAGTCCCATCACGGTTCCGATCAAACCTAGCGTGATCAGCAGATTACCAGCCACTTCAATCGAGCGACTCATGCGTTGAAAAGTGGCCAGTTCCACATTGAGCAGCGCTTCAGCATCGGGCTTACTGTTGCTGTCCATCGCCATCTTCAGGGACTGGAAATAGCGCGCGACGGCACGACTTTCCGAGGTCGTTTCAAAACCGACCAACCCCTTCTCTCTCACATCGGACTCGATCTGTCTGGCCGCTAATGACTCTTTTGTCAGCGCTATGCTCAATGCGAGACTCGCGGCGAGACCAAACACAAAGAATGCAAGGATAATCCATGTAATGCGGGTCCTATCCTGCTCCAGCATCTCCCCGATACCGGCATCCTGATAGAAACTAAAATAGACGACCGTAGCCGCCAGCGCCCAGATGAACCACAATAGCAACGTGCGATAGGGACGATGCCTCATGCTAACACCTTCCACCATATCATCGCACGCCTCTGCACAGCAGGATTACTTCCCATCTCCCCCAACCTCATCGTGAACTGACATTATTATTCGTATAAATGGAAATATAAATCAGAAAAGCCGACTTGTCTTCTTTAGCAATTGATTATGAGTGCATCATCGACGCAGGAAACGAATCCAGCGCCAGATGTTCAAAAGACTCGACAGCGAGGCCGCCAGATAGGTCAATGCGCAGGCGCGTAGAATTTTTCTGGCAACGCGCTCTTCAGCTCGAGAGAGGTATTGCCCCGCTTTGATCAACGGCATCGCCTTGCCAAAGCTGGCATCCCACTCCACTGGCAGCGTCACCAGATGCACCAGCGCGGAAACCCCTAAACTCGCCAGCCCGACTAAAAACATCAGCATGCCTGCCGAAGGGGCACGTGTCACGCCGACCAGCAGCGGTGCTGCAAACATGGCCAACGAACCCGCCTTTTCCGTGACCTGTGCAATCCGCACCAGCCTGCCACGCAACATCAGCTTAGGATCTCCCTCCTTATGCTGAATGGCATGCCCCACTTCGTGCGCTGCGACCGCGACGGCAGTGAGTGACTTACCATCGAAGTTGGCTTCGCTGAGACGCACGCAGCGATCGGTGGGATCGTAGTGATCACCCAACGCTGTCTTTTCAACCTTAACGGTTTCCAGCCCAGATTTTTTCAACAGATGACGGGCAAACTCCGCGCCATTGCCAGGATAGTGCGCCTGATGCTCGCTGTAACGAGAAAGCACCGAACGCGCCCACAGTTGTGGGCCAAAAACCAACGCTAACACGAGCAACAATAGAATGACCAGATGCATCAATTAACATCCAGAAAAAAGGGCAAGCGACTCACAATACGACTAAGGAAAAGGACGAACTAGCCCCCATCAGCCTGAGAAATCGGTTTCTTCCTGGCAGGGCCAACCGCACGCATAAAGCGACTTTTCTCTTTTGCGGCTGCCAGATCAATCATATGAGGCAAAAAGAAGACACCACGAAATTCACCGTCAACGGGCTCAATCGAAAGATAATAGGTAGAGCCCGCCTCGAACTCAAAACGCTTTGTCCGCTGCATCTCTTTGAATTCACGAAATGGACCTGCATTCGTCAGCGATTTGATCGTGACATCCACCTCACCAGGCTTGAGGTGCACAACGGTATATTCAGACTTAACCAGATTTATCAGTAGCTCTTTATTCAGCTCCACCGCCAAACGGTTATCTGCCGCCCCCATGTAACGCTCAGTATCAGGTCGAATAAAGTAAACCGCCGCATAATTGCCAGACCCCTTCTGAATGAGGGAGTGGTCATCTTCTATCAGCGTTCCCATCGGACCACCCGACAGAGGTGAGCCGGCACATCCAGCAAGCAAAAAGGCCACTATCAGCAGTAAAGCTGCCATTCCCCTACCCTCTTTCATTTCTGAAGAACCCCCACGAAAGAATTAATCAAATTACGATCAAGGATCGATCATCTCATTCATTTTGCATCAAAACAAGCGCTTGGAGCCGTATTATGCTGTCTCAGCGCGTGTTATCTAGTGCCAAAACTTGCCACATCCTCTCGCGTTTGATTCAATACACTGTTTTACCCGCGCGCTGTAACGATAATGGTCACTGTCCGTACTAAAAATGCACGAGAGACAGGCGCAATAATAAGAAATTTCGATTGTGGGTGCCCTGCAAAGAACCAGAAATAAGCACGCACTCATAACCTTAAGCTACAGATTTACAAAGACTTTATAACCTTTAAGGGAGATTCAACATGTCTGTTAAACATCCAGTCATTGTCGTGACCGGCTCATCAGGCGCTGGCACCACTACGGTCAAAAACGCTTTTGAGCATATGTTTCATCGTGAAGGCATCAATGCCGCCGTCATCGAAGGTGATGCCTTCCACCGCTATGACCGCCTCACAATGAAAGAAAAGGTGGCTGAGGCAGCAAAAGAGGGCATTGACCTGAGCCATTTCGGCCCTGACGCCAATATTTTCGACAAGCTCGAAGCGCTTTTCAAGAGCTACAGCGAGACAGGCACCGGCCAGATGCGTAAATACCTGCACGATGAGGTTGAAGCCGCGCCCTATAAACAGGACCCCGGCACCTTCACCCCATGGGAACCGGTTCCCGAAGGTACCGACATTCTTTTCTATGAAGGCCTGCATGGCGGCGTGGTGACCAAAGAGGTCGATGTTGCCAGATGGGTTGACCTGCTGGTTGGCGTGGTGCCGATTGTAAACCTGGAGTGGATCCAGAAAATTCATCGCGACACTGCCCAGCGCGGCTACTCTGCCGAAGCTGTCACCGACACCATCCTGCGTCGTATGCCGGACTATGTAAACACTATCACCCCTCAGTTTTCACGCACTGATATTAACTTCCAGCGTGTACCAGTGGTTGATACCTCAAATCCTTTCATCTCTCGTGATATCCCGACCCCGGATGAGAGCCTGATTGTAATTCGTTTCAGACATCCAGAAAAACATGACTTGCCTTACTATCTTTCAATGTTGAAGGATTCATGGATGTCGCGCCCAAACACCATCGTACTGCCGGGTGGCAAGATGGGTCTAGCGATGGAGATTATCCTCAACCCAGTTGTTCATGACATGATGGAAAAACAACGCACTGCCTAATCTCTCATCTGTCACAAGGCAGACTTTAAGCAGACACTAAACGCCACCCTCTCAGGGTGGCGTTTTTTTTGCGGTATAAAAACATATCGAATCATTAACTATCAATATGATAGAAATAATTACGGGTGACTAATGAATTTTATAGTTAACCTTAGAAATCCGGCACATCCCGACTGTGTAGGGGGGAAGTTCAAGTTACAGATAATCCATTACCTGACTTGAAACTCGTCACAGCCGGGAGTACCGGTCAATCGCCATCCCTTGCACCATCTGGGGTCTAATACTCCTACCTCAGAAAGGGGGGGGAGGTGCTTTGGGATGTCTGTAGTGCGAAAAGAGTATATGCGATAACCCAACCTAAATCAATTACTTTTTGCATGGGAATTATTGACTAATCTAGGTGGTTATTAAATCACCACTTCATTTCAGCCAAGATCAAATTTAATGCCCTGAGCAAGCGGTAACTCACACCCCCAATTGATGGTGTTGGTCTGACGCCGCATATAGGCCTTCCAGCAATCGGAGCCTGCCTCACGTCCACCGCCGGTCTCTTTTTCACCACCAAAGGCGCCACCAATCTCAGCACCGGAAGTGCCAATATTGACGTTCGCTATGCCGCAATCGCTGCCACGCGCAGACAAAAATTGCTCGGCATGCTGCAACGTGCTGGTGAAGATTGCCGATGACAGCCCCTGCGGTACATCGTTTTGCATCGCGATCGCCTCGTCGAGTGTTTTATATTTCATTACATAGAGGATTGGCGCGAAGGTCTCGTCTTTAACTATCTCACTCTGCCGCTTTACCTCAATCAGCGTCGGTTCGACAAAACAACCCTTGCCACGTCGAGCCTTGCCACCACTCAATAGCTTGCCACCCTGCTGCACGGCCTGCACGACAGCCGCTTTAAATTGACGTACCGCATCGTCATCGATCAACGGCCCCATCAGCGTACGCTTACGCAGAGGATCACCAATGCGCACCTGGCCATAGGCACTCACCAATCCAGCAATCAATTTTTTATAGCTCTTTTGATGCACAATCAAACGACGCGTTGAGGTGCAACGCTGTCCCGCCGTACCCACGGCGCCAAAAACAATCGCGGGAATTGCCAGTTCGAGATTGGCTGACTCATCAACAATAATGGCATTATTACCACTACACTCCAGCAGGTAACGCCCCAATCGACGTGAGACGCGCGTTGCCACCTCATGCCCGACACGACTCGAGCCGGTAAACGACACCAGCGCCACTCGTCGATCATCGACAAAACGTTGCGCCAGGTCAGTGTCCGCCGGTAGAAACAACGAAAAGATTCCAGCATACCCCATCTTCTCCAGCACCTGGTTACATATCTGCTGTACCGCAATCGCACACAGCGGGGTCTTTGATGACGGCTTCCACACCACGGTATTGCCACAGATCGCAGCGATAAAGGCGTTCCACGCCCACACCGCAACCGGAAAATTGAAAGCACTAATCACACCGACCACGCCAAGCGGGTGCCACTGCTCATACATACGGTGCTCAGGACGCTCAGAGTGCATGGTATTGCCGTACAACATGCGTGACTGCCCCACCGCAAGGTCGGCGATGTCGATCATCTCCTGCACCTCGCCATCAGCCTCTTGCTTGATCTTGCCCATCTCCATCGCGACCAATGAACCCAGTGCATCTTTGTTTTCACGCAGCACATTGCCGATTTGTCGAATCACCTCACCACGCTGAGGGGCTGGCACACGCGCCCATTCACGCTGCGCGGCAACACTTTCACAGATCACCCTTTCATAATCTTTTGCACTGCTGGCATAGGCGTTGGCGATCAACTCACCTGTCGCTGGGTTGAGCGATTCAATCACACCTGCATCGCGCGTCTTTAACCAACAGCCATTGCTATAAGTTGCCAGATTATTTTTTTTGAGCTTCAGGGCCTTCAGCACATCCATCGCCGCACTCCTTTCTCAAGCATCATTAAACAACGCATCACGCATAATACTTGCCAAAACGGTTACTGGTCACCTCTGCAAGAGTGACCGACTCCTGTGTCACGAAGCCATGATATCGTTCGCTATTGTCAAGTACGATGTCCATTGCACTGCAAATACCCGCGGCTGTCGTCACCTGAATCGACGACCATAACTTACCGGCGATCTCCTGCGGATAAACCTTTTTTACATAATTCTCTTCGAGGAACTGCCCTTTGTGCTTGCCAGCAACGGCCACATAGATCAACACCACATCCTGCAATGTCTTGGGTATGGCACGCTCGAGGATGCGCTTCAGCGTCGCGCGGTCTTCATTGAGACGTAACTCATTCATCAGCAGCTTAATCTCTTTACAGTGGCCGGGATAGCGCATCGTTTTATAGTTCATGGTACGAATCATACCGTCATAAGTTTCACACAATGTACCGAGCCCCCCCGAGGTATTAAAGGCCTCGTACAACACACCATCAAGGGTGATCGTCTCATACCCTTCAAGCGGCTGTAACGCGACAAATTCGCCGTTTTCGATGCCGTAACAGGTGTTGCCATATTCATTGATCAAGCCATCGGTCGACCACGTGAGCGAATATTTTAGTGCATTGTTAGGGTTAACGGGTAGCGCACCCACGCGCATCTTGACCATATCGACCATCTCGAATTTCTTCATCAGGTCACTCGCAACAATACTGATAAATCCCGGCGCGAGTCCGCACTGCGGCATAAAGATATTGTCACTGCCCTTGCTGACGTTCTGCACATGACGGGTGACACCAACATCCTCGGTGAGATCAAAATAGTTCAGGCCATGTTTTGCAGCCAGATCAGCGACCAGCGTATTGCAATAATAGGGTAGCCCCGAGATCACGGAATCAAATTTTCCAGCGCCATTCTGACCCGCCATGGTCCGCGCCAGCGCTTGCTCATCCTGTGCGTCAAGTGGAAAAATTGTCACATGAGCAAGCCCAAGCTCCGCCACCAGTTTCTTCGCTTCATCGGTCTCAAGACTGCCCACATGGACCTCATAGGCGCCGGACTCCGCCAGCATGGTAGCAATCAACGAACCAATCTTCCCTGCCCCCAGTAGCAACACCTTTCGCATAGTCATACTTTTGCCCGTATTTGCCGATATAATTAGAGAATGGCTGCTGGTATCGATGATCCCTCTGCCACCCTTAACCAGTCAGGTTTCAAGCCGTTTCAACCTGTCACCCGTCCAAATATTGATCATCGCCTACACATCATTGCTGGAGCCTGTCATGACTGCCAACCGCTTCAAATCCTTCGCCACATCCGCTGTCAGTAAACTTGTTACCGAAAACCCGGCATTTCACAACAACGCTAACAAGAAACAGTGCATAAATGCCATCGGCGGCGCTTCAGAACTCTTTACTCTCGATCTCACTCCGTTTGCGACAAAACCACAAGCAGTTTCTGCATATCCTTTTTTTGATGGTATCGATGACGTCTCTCACCTCTTATCAGCGTATCAGACAGCAAAACACAGCCTGCCATTCGAGATGGATCTGCCCGATGCGCGTGGCCACATCTCAGACTATGCCGACGAATTCATGAACATGGTACTGGCAAGGGCCAATGCAACACTAAACCATCATCAGGCACGACTGATCGCCGCATGGGTTAAACACCTCGATATCTACTGTGCGGTCAAAAGCATTGAATCATTCCTTTACAGCAAGGCCGACCTCACCTTGCTGGAGATCGCACCGCAACAGGGCTGGGATGTGATCTTTGACCACATGGCGATCCGTTGCGGCAACCAGGCCAATCTCGATGCTCAACGCATTTCGACACTGCTCAAATCACAACACGACTATGTTTCGACCCAGTTTAGCGGTGAAGATTACTATCAATTTCCGGATGGCTGGAACGCCTGTCCAGTCTACAAGATGCTGGAAAACGGCCAGGTGCTGCGTATCTTTGTCGATCAGTCTGACGCCCACTCACCCGCGCAGATCATCCAGCACTGGAATCACGTCTACGGTTATACAGCACACCACCTCGGCATTCGCGCCACGACGCTGCAAGACGGTAAACGCGTCGCGGTACCCCTAAAAACAGTGATGATGGCGCTCGAACAGGCCGGCATCAAACTGATGATGCCTACCGGGCATTACACCCATGGGCTGTTGATGCAGGTGTTTACCCAACCGGAAAAAAACAACGAAATCCCGGTAGCACTCAAACAACAGATCGCCGCTTATAGCGCCCAGCTAGAGAAGGCGATCGAAAATGCCAAATTGCTTGAGCTACTGTCACGCCAGGAGCTGCCAGCCGCGCTCGCGAAGCGCTATTTCGCGTTATACAACATCGAATATGATGCCGCCAATCCGCTTCACTCCGCCCCTTATTATCAATATTTCCTGCCAGCGCAGGCGGCACATGTCATCAAGAGCTCACAGCAGGTAGCGTAATCGCCTGCCATTACATTGACCGCCCAGACTCATTTCACTATGCTGGGCGGATGAAAATATTACCGAACATTAGTGCCGCATTCGTCATCAGCACATTGATGATGACACCCGCCATCGCCGCCTCTGATAAGGCATTGCAGATGCAGCTCGACGCGCTCACCCAACGCCTCAGCGAACTGGAACAACGCATCGAGACACTCGAGAAAAGACCAGCTACGGTGACCAGAACCACTGTCATCAAGACCAAAAGCTCACTGCCACCCCCCACCAATCCCGGCGAGTGGCGGGATGCCACCAACTGGATACACCTCAAAGTGGGCATGGATTATAACGACGTAAAAAATCTCCTGGGTGAACCGCTTAAGATCCGTCGCGGTGCCTCTGAGTTCTGGTTTTACACCGATAATAAATTCGATGGCCCCCACCTGAAGTTTCTGTTTAAAAAAGTGAATAGCTGGAAAGCCCCCGAAGGGGTCGCAGGCACCGATTAAACCCGTACTCAGTTACCCACCATGAAACGTATCAGACAGATCTCACTGGTACTCGGTCCGCTGCTCGGCCTGTCGGTCGCCGCATTTGTCGATATCCCCGGCCATCCACACGCCGCCTCGATGCTCGGTGTCGTCATCTGGATGGCGATCTGGTGGCTCAGCGAATGCGTGCCGCTCGCGATCACGGCATTGATCCCATTAGTGGCTTTCCCAATCATGGGGATCGCCACCGCCAAAGATACCGCACCGCGTTACATGAGCAGCATTATGTTTCTTTTCATCGGTGGCTTCCTGATAGCGCAGGCGATGGAGCGCACCGGCCTCCATCAGCGCATTGCGCTGGTGATCCTCTCTCACCTGCACGGCAGCCCGTTTCAAATTTTAATGGGCTTTGCCCTCTCTACCGCCTTTCTTTCGATGTGGATCTCCAACACTGCCACCACGATGTTGATGGCGACGATTGCCATTGCGGTGCTGGCACGCCTCGATAAGGTGTTCGACAACCAGACGATGGCGGTGATGGCCAGCACACTGCTGCTGACCATCGCCTACTGCGCCAACATCGGCGGCATGGGGACGCCGGTCGGCACCGTGCCTAACCTGGTCTTTCTGGAAAACATGCGCGCCGCCGCCCCAGATGATGTGCCGAGTTTTTTGCAATGGATGATGGTCGGCGTACCGGTCGTCATCGTCGGCATCACCATCGTGGTATTCTATCTGGGACGACGCGTGCGCGATCTCAGCTGGTCAAATGCTGCCGTCGAAGGGATTTCTGCCGAACTTCATAGCCTCGGCACGATGCGGCGTGATGAACGCTTTGTCGCCTGGGTGCTGGGGCTAACCGCCATCGCATGGATGACACGCAAAGGGATACAGGGCGAAGGGATCGACATCCCCGGCTGGGCCTCGTTGTTACCCTATAAAGGGGTTGATGATGGTACCGTGGCGATCATCGCAGCACTGCTCCTTTTTTTGATACCCATCCGCGCGGGTAAACCGATCATGGATAAAACGACCATTGGCCGCCTGCCATGGGACATTATTCTGCTGCTCGGCGGCGGATTTGCACTGGCAATGGGGATGAAAAATTCAGGCCTCTCGCTGTGGGTCGGCGATCAACTGCAGTTTCTCAGTATTGTTCCGTTGCCGCTGATGCTACTCGGCATCGCACTGGTGATTGTCTTCCTCACTGAAGTCACCAGCAATACCGCCACCACTCAGGTGATGCTGCCGGTGCTGGCGGCGGTCGCCATCGCCAGCGATCACGACGTCACACAACTCCTGCTGACCGCCACTCTGGCCGCCTCCTGCGCCTTCATGCTGCCGGTAGCAACACCACCCAATGCGATCATCTTTGGCACGGAGCGCATTTCGATGGGCGAGATGATCAAGGCTGGCTTTCGACTCAATCTTATTTTCCCACTGGTGATACTGGCTGCCGTCCTGATGTTACGCCCACTCATGCCCTAAAGTCGCTTTCACAAAGAATCACCGCTATCTCCGGCGATTTTGATGTAATCTCCATGAATCTAGACAAATTCCTTACAATGGTGCTAAATTAGCCGCCAAGATGCTGGGGTTGTTCAATAACCACCAGTTAATAGCAAATTAACCGGATTTAGCAGGATTTAACAGGACAATAACCACGCTGATGGCTAAGTTACTGATATTAAATGGGCCCAATCTCAACCTGCTCGGCGAGCGGGAACCGGGGCACTATGGTCACGATACCCTGGACACGGTCAATCAGCGACTTAAAGCCGCCGCGCAAACGGCTGGTCATCAATTAAGCAGCTTCCAAAGTAATGCAGAACATACACTGATTGACCAGATACAGGCCGCCAAAAAAGACGATGTCGCCTTTATCATCATCAATCCAGCGGCCTTTACCCATACCAGTGTCGCCATTAGGGATGCACTCAGCGCCACCGGCATTCCCTTTATTGAGATTCATCTTTCCAATGTCCACGCGCGTGAGGAATTCAGGCACAACTCCTTTTTTTCAGATATTGCCGTGGGCGTGATCTGCGGGCTGGGGCCGATTGGCTACGAGCTTGCGCTACAGGCTGCCATCAAGCAGCTTGAAACAGACTAACAACTTTATTCATTAAGACTATTTAAGAGACACCTGCAATTATGGATATACGAAAAATCAAAAAACTGATCGAACTCCTTGAAGAATCAGATCTCGCCGAAATCGAAATTCACGAAGACAAAGAGTCTGTACGCATTAGCCGCACCAGCCAGGTGGTCGCCGCTCCCGCCGCCGCGATGGTCGCTGCCGCCCCGCAAGTAGTAGCAGCACCCGCAGCGCAAGCAGCAGAAGCCACCAAGGCCACACCGGAGGCTGTAGCCACCAGCGGCAACCCTATTACTGCACCGATGGTCGGCACCTTTTACCGTGCGGCGGCACCTGGCTCAAAACCGTTTGTCGAAGTGGGTCAACGCGTCAATGTCGGTGATACCCTCTGTATTATCGAAGCGATGAAGATGCTCAACCAGATTGAAGCCGACAAGTCAGGAGTGATCATCGATGTTCTGGTAGAAAATGGGCAGCCGGTAGAATACGGCGAAACCCTCTTCATCGTAGAATAGTGGCCATGTTTGAAAAGATCGTCATCGCCAACCGAGGCGAAATCGGCTTACGTATTCTCCGCGCCTGTCGCGAACTTGGCGTCAAGACCGTCGCCGCACATTCGTCGGCCGACCGTGACCTGAAACATGTGCGCCTAGCGGATGAGTCTGTCTGCATCGGCCCGCCATCATCAGCGGAAAGCTATCTCAATGTGCCGGCACTGATCAGTGCCGCCGAGGTCACCGATGCCGTCGCCATCCATCCCGGCTACGGCTTTCTATCCGAAAATGCAGACTTTGCCGAACGCGTCGAACAGAGTGGCTTTGTCTTTATCGGGCCAAGGCCCGAGACCATTCGCACTATGGGTGACAAGATCTCCGCCATCACTGCCATGAAAAAGAGTGGCGTGCCCTGCGTGCCCGGTTCCGATGGTCCTTTGGGCGATGACACCGACGCCAACCTCGCCATCGCACGCGAAATCGGCTACCCGGTCATCATCAAGGCCGCAGGTGGTGGAGGTGGGCGCGGCATGCGCGTCGTCCACAGCGATGCTGCACTCAATAATGCCATTTCACTGACTCGCGCCGAAGCGGGCAGCGCCTTTGGCAATGAAACGCTATACATGGAAAAGTATCTGGAGAACCCGCGTCACATCGAGATTCAGATACTGGCAGACTCGCACGGCAACGCCATCCACCTCGGCGAACGTGACTGCTCGATGCAGCGCCGCCATCAAAAAGTGGTAGAAGAGGCGCCGGCGCCGGGCATCTCTGAGGAGCTACGCAATCAGATTGGTGAAGTCTGTGCCAACGCCTGTCGTGAGATCGGTTATCTCGGCGCAGGTACCTTCGAATTCCTCTATGAAAACGGCAAGTTCTATTTCATCGAAATGAATACCCGGCTACAGGTTGAGCACCCGGTCACCGAGATGGTCACTGGCGTTGATCTGGTCAAAGAACAGCTACGCATCGCCTCCGGTGATGAGCTGACCTATAAACAGAGCGACATTGTGCTCAGAGGGCATGCGATCGAATGCCGTATCAATGCGGAAGATCCAAAGAAGTTCACCCCATCACCCGGCAAGGTCACCCAGTTTCATCAGCCTGGCGGGCCAGGGATTCGTGTTGATACCCATCTCTACAACGGTTACACCGTGCCACCCTATTACGATTCAATGATTGGTAAGATAATTGCGCACGGTAACTCACGCAAGTCGGCCATCAACCGTATGCGCACCGCGCTGGGTGAGCTGGTGATCGAAGGGATTACCACTAACACCCTGCTGCACCGCGATATTATGAACGATACCAACTTCCAGAGCGGTGGCACCAATATCCACTATTTGGAAAAGAAACTGGCCGAGGCCAACAGCTAGTTCTGCGACATCCATCGTCCCGCGCTCATATCGATTGGGTGTGGGACGATCTTTCTCACGGTTTATCCCACGCGATGTGCGATAATCCCGCCCTTATTGAACTCGGAACACCCTGAATCATGGCACTGATTACCCTACGCGCCGTTAATCTTGGCTTTGGCGGGCCAGCACTCCTCGAACATGTTGATCTGAAAATCGAGCGTGGCGAACGCCTCTGCCTGGTCGGTCGTAATGGCACCGGCAAATCAACCCTGATGAAATTGATCGCCGGTGAGATCAAGGCCGACGAAGGTGAGGCCATCTACAAACAGGGAATCAACATCACCCGCCTCACACAGGAAGTCCCGCGTGACCTCGAAGGAACGATCTTTGATGTTGTCGCCGAAGGGCTAGGCGAACAAGGCAAACTGCTGGCCGAGTTCCACCACATCAGTCACGAGCTGGCACATGATACCAGCGAGCAGATAATGAAACGCTTTGAAGATGTGCAACATAAACTGGAGGCGTGTGGTGGCTGGGAAGTGGACCAAAAAGTGACCGCTACATTGTCACGCATGCAACTCGATCCCGAGATGGAGTTCAGCGCGCTCTCCGGTGGGCTCAAACGTCGCGTGCTGTTGGCACGAGCGCTGGTCAACAAACCTGATCTGTTGATGCTGGATGAGCCGACTAACCACCTCGATATCGAGGCGATCCGCTGGCTGGAAGATTTCCTGCTCGATTTCGACGGCACACTCCTGTTTGTCACCCATGATCGTGCCCTGCTGCGAAAACTGGCGACACGCATCATCGAGCTCGATCGCGGTCGCCTCACCAGCTGGCCCGGCAACTATGAAACCTATCTACAACGCAAGCAGGAAGCGCTTGATGCCGAGGCGACCGAGCACGCCCTGTTCGATAAAAAATTGGCGCAGGAAGAGGTGTGGATTCGCCAGGGGATCAAGGCGCGACGTACCCGTAACGAAGGGCGCGTGCGCGCACTTGAAGCGATGCGTCGCCAGCATAGCGAACGCCGTAACAAGATGGGCACCGTGCGCATGCAACTGCAGGGTGGCGAGAACTCCGGCAAGCTGGTGGTCGAGGCAGACCACATCTCGCAAGGCTATGGAGACAAGATCATCATCCGTGATTTCTCAACCGTAATCCTGCGGGGCGACAAGATCGGCATCCTTGGCCCCAACGGTGCAGGCAAGACCACTCTATTAAAAGCGTTACTCGGTCAAGAGGAACCCAAATCAGGCACCATCAAACTCGGCACCAAGATTGAAGTCGCCTACTTTGATCAACACCGCGCAGTGCTCGATGAATCTAAGAGCGTGATCGATAACCTCGCTCAGGGCAGCGACAAAGTAACGATCAACGGTGTCGAACGCCACATCATCAGCTATCTACAGGACTTTCTATTTTCACCTGAACGTGCACGCACACCGGTAAAGGCGCTCTCTGGCGGCGAACGTAATCGTCTATTACTAGCACGCCTGTTCACCAAACCAGCCAATCTTTTAGTCATGGATGAGCCGACCAATGACCTCGATGTTGAAACACTCGAACTACTGGAAGAACTGCTACTGGACTATAAAGGCACACTACTATTAGTGAGCCATGACCGTGCCTTTATCAATAACGTCATCACCAGCACATTAGTGTTTGAAGGTGACGGTGTCATTAATGAATATGTCGGTGGTTATGATGATTGGCTGCGCCAGACTGCAACGCAACAACCAGTAACCACTTCAAAAAAAAACAGACAACCACACGTAAGTAATAACCCAAAGCCTGCGAAAAATAAACTCAGTTATAAAGATCAACGTGAGCTTGAGGCACTACCAAAAAAGATAGAAGTACTAGAGAACGAACAGTCTGAACTGATGGCGAAACTAGGCGATCCCGATTTCTATCAACAACAGGGCAATGTAGTTACCACCACTAACGAACGGCTTGCACAGATAGAGACAGAACTAACGACGTGTTATCAACGCTGGGAAGCGTTGGAAGATTCGTAGACATTATGGAGAACACCGACGACAAGACAAATGAATCCTACGCCGCACTCGGCCCCGATGCGATCCTTGATGCGGTCGAGAGTCTCGGCTACCTGTGTAACGGACAATTTCTTGCACTGAACAGTTACGAAAACCGCGTCTATCAAGTTGGCATCGAAGGTCAAGAACCACTGATTGCCAAGTTCTATCGCCCAGCGCGTTGGAGTAATGAGGCGATCATCGAAGAGCATGAGTTTACCGAGGCGCTTAGTGATCTGGAAATACCAGTCATCGCGCCGATGGTAGATAAAAATGGCGCAACGCTGCATTGTCACAACGGCTATCGCTTTACCCTTTCTCCACGCCGCGGCGGGCGTGCACCGGAACTCGACGACCCCGATCACCTGGAGCAAATGGGACGATTCATTGCGCGTATTCATAACGTGGGCGCAACCCACCCATTTACCCATCGCCCAACACTGAACATCAAAAGCTTCGGTGTCGATTCATACCAATATCTGTTGGAGCATAACTTTGTCCCGCAAGGACTGGAGAATGCCTATCGTTCACTGGCCGAAGATCTGATCGTACGTGTGCGCAGCTGCTATGCCGCCGCAGGCAAAGTGCAGATCATCCGCCTGCACGGCGACATGCATCCCGGTAATGTTTTATGGCGAGACAACGGGCCACACATCGTCGACTTTGATGATGCACGCATGGGGCCTGCAATACAGGATCTGTGGATGTTCCTCTCCGGTGATCGCCAGTACATGACCGCACGCCTCGCCGACCTGCTCTGTGGTTATACCGAATTTCGTGACTTCGACCCAAGGGAGCTACATCTACTCGAAGCACTGCGCACCTTGCGCATGATGCACTACGCCGCATGGATCGCACGCCGCTGGAACGACCCCGCCTTCCCGCAGGCATTCCCGTGGTTTAATTCAGGGCGTTACTGGGACGAACACATCCTCGCGCTACGTGAACAGGCGGCATTGATGGATGAGCCGCCGTTGGTGTGGGATTAATTTTCTTGTTCGAATTGACGACCATTTCAACTCAACCCAACCGATCCCTTCAAACCTTCTAAAAAATCAATGTAGCCCGGGTTGAGCCTATGCGAAACCCGGGATGGGCAGTGCACTGTTCCCCCGGGTTTCGCTGTAAGCTCAGCCCGGGCTACTTACTAATGTCATACAGAATCAGATGGTATGACATTGTTGCATATTATTAGCAGGCTATTGTAAACAGCACCGGCATATGATCACTAAACTCCAACCACTTTTTCGGACCCCCTACTTCTATAGAACTCTGGTTCTCTTCGAATAAACTTTCCGACGAAAATGCATAATCTATATGATAAGGTCTTTCTACCTTACGATGCATAAACAAAGTTGGAGTTCTTTCTTTACCTTGCTCCTCATTCTTCACTTTATGATACAAACTATGAATATTTATCTCTTGAAGCTCTTGAACCACATCACTGTGATTCCACCACCGATCCCATTCATCCCACTGTTTATTACTATTGAGATCACCACAAAGAACTAAATCATCTTCAGATAAATGCTCTCTGTGCAATTGAATATATTTCCATAATTGTCCTATGTAACGAAAGTTAGGGGAGTTTGCATGCCTTGTCCATACAGCAACTAAATTGAATAGATTTCCTACTCTACATGGTAAAAATAACTCTAGCCCATCATCGTTCCATCCAAGGTGATTAAGTTCACAACCCGTTCTTGAAAATACCCCAATCCCTTTATTTTTATTTTCGCCTTTCCAAAGGTAATCACCAGCCCAATCTTGATATTGTTTGGTAGAGCGAGCTGGGTCTTCGCATTCTTGGATCACAAGAATGTCTGCTTTCATGTTTTCAATGGCATGATACTTCTTTCTAAAAGCACCATTACAATTCCAAGTGATTAACTTCATTTTTTCCTGCAGCTGAAAGAATAACAATAAAGCACAGCATACCACCCACAAAAAAAGGCGCCATAAAGACGCCTTCTCATTCTCAACCGCTGCAAATAACGACTAACAACCCTCGTCACTATTCCCTTCAGACTCTCCATCCACCCGCCGCGCCGAATTAATCACCACCGGCTCAAGCGGCACATTTTGATGCCCACCACTATTACCCGTCGCAACCTTGGCGATCTCATCAGCGACTTCCATACCATCCACTACCTTGGCAAAGACGGCGTAACCAAAGTCACGACTGCCGTGATCAAGGAAATCGTTATCCACCAGATTGAGAAAAAATTGTGACGTTGCGCTATCAACCACCGCAGTGCGCGCCATCGACAGTGTACCGCGTGTGTTTTTCAGACCGTTGTCGGCTTCATTTTTAATCTGTTCACGGGTCTCTTTCTGCGCCATATCTGCAGTAAAACCACCGCCCTGCAACATGAAACCAGGGATAACACGATGGAAGATGGTGCCATCAAAAAAGCCATCATCAACATATTTGAGGAAATTCTCAACCGTGATCGGTGCTTCATTTGGGAATAGTTCAATGGTGATATCACCATGCGATGTTGAAAAAATGACCATTTCGACCTCCATGCTCTCTTTAATAATTTAGTTGTGCGCATTGTAGCGGCTCAGCGTTTTCATTAACAGGGATAAGCGCCGTAATTACTGGTCGTCCTGCTTTATCCGTGATTTTGGACAAAGCGAAATTTGCGTCGCTGCGCTCCCAATGACATCATTCAGGGGTTCCCGAGCCACCCACAATAGAGAATAAAAAAATGAAAATCGGCACTCCATTATCCGCCACCGCCACCCGCGTGATGCTGCTCGGCAGCGGCGAACTTGGCAAAGAGGTGATCATTGCCTTGCAGCGCTTCGGGGTGGAGACCATCGCCGTAGATCGCTACGCCGATGCACCCGGCCACCAGGTAGCACATCGCGCCCATGTGATTAACATGGCTGATCCAACCGCGTTGCGTGCACTGATTGAACAGGAGCAACCGCACATCATTGTGCCTGAGATCGAGGCGATTGCGACTGATACGCTGGCAGAGATTGAGGTCGACGGTCTTGCCGAGGTGATCCCTACCGCACGCGCGACTCAACTGACAATGAACCGCGAAGGGATTCGCAAACTTGCGGCCGAGGAGCTTGCACTACCGACTTCACGTTACGCCTTTGCCGAGAGTCTCAATGAGCTGCGTATGGCGATCGATGGTGGCGTCGGTTATCCCTGTATCGTTAAGCCGGTGATGTCATCGTCGGGCAAGGGGCAATCTACAATCAATGAGCCGGAAAATGTTGAACAGGCGTGGGACTATGCGATGAGTGGAGGTCGCATTAAGGGTGGCCGTGTCATCGTCGAAGAGATGATCGAATTTGATTTTGAGATCACGCTACTGACGGTGCGTGCCCGCAACAGCGATGGTGAAATCGAAACACATTACTGCGCACCGATTGGCCATCGCCAGGTCAATGGCGACTATGTTGAAAGCTGGCAGCCACAGGCGATGACCCCCGCAGCACTACAACGTGCGCAGGAGATTGCAGCGGCGGTGACCGGCAACCTCGGCGGTCGTGGCATCTTTGGGGTCGAGCTGTTCATCAAAGGCGATCAGGTATGGTTCAGTGAAGTCAGCCCACGACCGCATGATACCGGTATGGTGACGATGATAAGCCAGTATCAAAACGAGTTTGAACTCCACGCGCGCGCCATCCTTGGCCTGCCGGTCTCCGTTGAAACGAATGTCACGGCGGCGGCCAGCGCGGTGATCTATGGCGCAATGGAAGCGAAAGGGATCGCCTTTGATGAGATCGATGCAGCGTTACAGGATGCGCAGACCGATCTTAGATTGTTTGGCAAACCGGAAGCGTTTGAGCAACGTCGCATGGGGGTCGCTCTTGCCTATAGTAATAGCACCAATGATGCGCGACGTCGTGCGAACCACGCCGCAACACAAGTAACACCGATAAAAGCATAACGTAGATAAGCTGGCCTATTCGAATCCTGTTTTCAAGCCTGGTTTTAAATCCTTCGCGGTGTCTTTCATACGCTGCTGCATCTCACGCTGCTGCTGCATCACCTGCTCCATGTCTATTTCCGGCATCGCATCGATCTGCTGCTGGAGCGCTTTATTGCGTTCCTTGATACGGTCACGCATCTGAACCCGACTCAACAGTTCGTAATCTGATGGGAGCGTCATATCTTCAATTGCAAACGTCACCGGCGCAGTAATGCTTGTAATCTCATGTGTCACCATTCCTTGCGAATCAACCGAACGCATTGGGATTCCTTTGGCAGCATACTCATCATCGACAATATCTGCGGCGGCTTCACACATCTGCTCATCGCCAAACAATGATGCCATGATAATATTGTCGCGCCCCTCCGTCCCCCTGGCCATCGCTGCCACAAAACGTTTGACGATCTCATTTTCGACCGCCTTCGCTGAGAGGTACTCATCGGAACAGTGAATCGAACCCTTAATCATCACGCGATAATGAACAGTAGGGTAACCATTGATCACAGGGCCATCGCCCTGCTTCATCAACTCAACCTTCGGCATCATGCGATCTTTAACTGCATTGGTAATATGCTCACTGGTCGCCACTGCGGATTCATGATCGATCACCACCCCTTCGAGATGATTGACTGTATAGGTCTTACCGCTAGCAAGGTCCATCAATAAATAATCACCAGCTGAACCGCTATCGATCCTGGCGCGTGTCTCTTCAATACTCACCTTACTGCGCTGCTGGTGTTTATTGATGCTCTCAATCACGACACCCGCAGTCACAGGTGAAACCGCCACAAACATCGTGGCTGCCATTAACATTGACGTTGATATTTTCACAAACCCCCCACTGCTCACTAAATCTAAATTGGTCACGTCACGCCAGCAAAATCATACAGACCCGATACAGAATCAGAACTGGGAACAGGCCAACTAATGTTATGAGGCCTTAGTTTAGCATGAGAAATACGAACGGGAGCGATGAAACATAACTCATAAAGAGCCGATAAATAATCCTTAAAAAACAAACAAACTACCAGAATAAACTTGCCGTCTCAACAAACTGAATACCGGCTTCACCAATGATTTCCTCACGGTCAAATTCCATTTCATCCAGACCAGTGGCATCCCACGCAGCATCATCAATCTCCGTTGGCAATGCCTTCACTTCACTGAAAGCACCTAATTCTGATTGATTAGCCAGCAGATTCGCAATGTACACAATCGAAGCTTCCATTTTAGCCTCTTTGGCACGTGCAGGTTCATGATGAAATGCCACGGCCTCCTGTAGATTATCCGGCAGTGACCACTGCTTTAACAGTTCGCCACCAAGTTCCGCGTGACTGAAACCCAACTCCTCCTGCTCGGCGTTAAACAACTTCTCTTCATCACCGTCAGCGATCACCAACATTTTTTTTGCGATATCGGGTGCCCGGTTGTAGATCACCAGACTGCCGATGTCATGCAGCAGACCTGCAATAAATAGTCGCTCGGGGTGCAGCACATGACAGCGCTTCGCCAGCAGACGCGAGATAATCCCACAGTAGATACTATGACGCCAAAAGGTATCCATATTGACTACGTCATTGGGAATCGCAGAGAATGATTTCACCGCTGAAACTGCTACCACCAGACTATAGAGCTCTCGCAGCCCCACCACTGTGACGGCACGCGATACCGTATCGATTTTTGCGCTAAAGCTATAAAAAGGGCTATTGACGATCTTGAGCAAGCGCGCCGTCAGGCTGGGGTCCTGACTGATAATCAGCCCCATCTCATCCGCCGTGGCTGTAGGAGACTCCATTAAATCGAACACTTTCACATATACGTCGGGTGGCGAGACCAGCCCCGAAACCTCACCAATCCAACGTGACGAAATCTTCATTGAAACCTCATCTACTTGATCTTTAACCACATTAAGCTCGCTCACACCATTCTCCAGAGTCTTAAACAATCTCGTACCTGTGCTCACATAGAGCCGCATATATGAAGATATCGCTCACCAAACAGAATTATTGAGTGCACAGTCACAAAAAAAAGTCAATAAACCTGCTATAAATGACTTCGTCACTAGGGAATCTAGCCACACCAGGAACAAATTATGCCAACAGAAAACTCTACAGCTAGCCGCTCAATTAACAATCAACATAGCGCACAACAGCCCCGCTCGCCCAAGAAATTTCAGGAACAATGCCTGGAGGCGGCCGAAAGCTTCTCGGAACGCTTTCTAACGATTATGGATGGACTTGGCGAAACGCTTTACCAGATGGCCGACCATGCCGACGACCACGAACTGCGCCGCATTTACTTTGCCGCGCTACAGGAACTCTATAGCAGTCGTCAGGGGATCAAAGGGGATTTCAAAAAGCAGTTCCTCGCCGCAATCAAGGCAGAGATCCAGCAGCAACCCAATACTCAAATGGCAGCACTGTTTGCCAATGCCGCGATCTCAAGCGTAGGACAGCTGCCAGATAGAATGACGTCTGCCGAACCCACACAACAGGGTAATCAGCAACAGCTTGCCACAGGCAACGCAGATGATAGTAACGAAGATCAACATTCCCGACTGGCTAGAACCTTGCCTAAAGGAAGCTGGGTCGAATTTCACTCCCCTGGCAAACCGTCTCTTAAGGCTCGTTTTACCTGGGTCAACCCCTCTTCTGGCGTCTATCTGTTTGTCGACCGTAATGGTCAAAAGGCTCCCGATAAGACACCCGCCCAATTGGCAAACGCATTTCGTGGTGGCAGTGCCACACTCATTCAGAGTGCTGCACAACTGGCTCGCACAGCCAATCATCACGACTGAGAACGATGATAACTTTCCATCCTGGTTGACTTCATCTAACTTCACAGGCAGACTCCGCGCCATGAACAGAACCCTGATCAAGCCGATGCGTATTATTCGCGTCCACCTGCCAAAGTGGCTGGTGGCGAATGAATACGTGCGCCTGAATACAGGAACCCTGATGTAGTATTACTGACCACATCAAACTGTTTTCCTGAAAAGGCCACCGAATGAAAATTCCGTGGCCTTTTTTGTTTTTTATGCATATAAAATACGGAGAGAATCATGCAAGTCTTAGCCGCCTTTGCGGCCGTCGTCATCATCTGGTCAACCACGCCGCTCGCGATTCAGTGGAGCAGCGAAGGTCAGGGCTTTCTTTTTAGCGTCTTCAGCAGAATGGTGCTTGGGACACTACTGTGCCTGACTATCATCAAAGTAATGGGCATTGCATTACCGTGGCATAAAAATGC
This sequence comes from uncultured Gammaproteobacteria bacterium, assembly GCA_945787155.1. Taxonomy (GTDB): domain Bacteria; phylum Pseudomonadota; class Gammaproteobacteria; order SZUA-140; family SZUA-140; genus SZUA-76. The sequence goes on from CALZHD010000013.1 coordinate 22,431, forward strand.
ACGTCAGGCCTATCTCGCAGCTGCTCTGAGTGTCTATGATGCAATGCTGTGTGTTTACTGGGGTGCGCAGTTTATCCCCTCAGGAATAGTCTCTGTGCTCTTTAGGCTAACGCCAATAGCCACCGGTATTCTTGCCATTATATGGCTAGGTGAACACAGCTTTACAGTGACCAGAATCATTGGACTGTTACTGGCGATAGCTGGGCTTGCGGTTGTCTTTGGCAGCGGTTTTTCACTGGGTGAAAAGGCGGTGTTTGGGATATGTGCAGTATTAATTTCAATCAGCCTAACCGCTATCAGTACCGTGTGGCTTAAGCGTGTCAATGGAGACCTATCACCCATTGTAGTAACCACCGGTGCGCTAATAATATCGACGCTGCTCTATTTTTTAACATGGACGTTCTTCGACGGCCAACTACCCACGCAGCTATCTACGCGCGCCTTCAGTGCAACTGTCTATCTAGGTGTGTTTGGTTCAGTATTTGGTTTTATACTGTTTTTTTATTTACTGAAAAATCTGGAGGCAAGCCGTGCCACGCTGCTTACCCTGATCACACCAGTATTAGCATTGCTACTTGGTCACGTATTTAATAATGAACGCGTGGGCATCGAAGTATGGTTCGGAACAGGCATGATCCTGGCGGGACTGATGAGTCATGAATGGGGCCAATTTTTACTCAAAAAACTCACAAGGATGTCAAAGGCCCCCGGTACTATCTAATCAAGTCCAGGTAGCTGCTGCTACCTGGCGTCTTTTGTATGACGAAATGGTATTTACTGGTATTACGTCACATCATCTATGCACTATCCAAAACCAGCATCTGAACCATTTACCGCAAACAGTGGCAACAGTAACATCAAAAAATTTAACAGGCTGAGCCCGCCTAACAACTGCAATGCCAATAGAAAACTTTTTTTATCGACCCAGTTTCGCAGCGGATTCATCTCTGCTACCAATGGATTTTTTTGCTGTAACTGCAATATCCATTGCTGAATCGCTTCAGGCCGTTTAAGGCAATTCCAACCGGCAACAAAAAAACAGACCGCCATAAACAGGGTTAAGAGTTCATTCATCGCATCCCCCTCCAAATTAAAAATACCGCGTTCAACGGTGTTGCAGCGTGTCACAGCATTCATGATCGCCTGGGGCACTGCTGATTAATCGCTGTCACACCACCCCATCATACGCGGTATCAATCGATAAAATCGGGTTCGCCTTGATCCTACTCAAGCGCGTACAATAAAAGCCCCGCAACAATTCAGAGTAATTATCAGACCCATTATGGCATGGCAGGAACTTATATTTGATGTACCGCCCACCGAGGTGGAAGCACTTTCAGAATATCTAAGTGACGCAGGTGCAGCATCAGTCACTTTTAAGGACAACGCTGACACACCTATATATGAACCTGCAGCCGACGCCAGCGACCTGTGGCCTCACACCCGTGTGATCGGGCTGTTCGAAACCGGCACCGACTTTGATCGAGTGCTGGCCTTGATCCAGCACGCGCCTGCATTTGCATCACTGCCACCCTATCGCATCACCGAATTGAAAGAGCAGCAGTGGGAACGCCTCTGGATGGATGAGTTCAAACCGATGCGCTTTGGTGAGCGGCTGTGGATCTGCCCCACTGAGATGAGCCCACCCGAACCTGATGCGATCAACATCATGCTCGACCCCGGCCTCGCCTTTGGCACGGGGACCCACCCCACTACGGCACTGTGCCTGGAGTGGATCGACCAGAACGATCTCAACGACAAAACGGTGATCGACTTTGGCTGCGGCTCCGGCATCCTCGCCATCGCTGCGGCCAAGTGTGGTGCGGCCTCGATAGCAGCGATCGATATCGACCCACAGGCACTGCAAGCCACCCACAGCAATGCCAGTCAAAACAACGTAGCCGCACAGATCTCGACCGCCCTGCCTGATGAGGCAGCAGGAAAGCTAGCGGCTACCGACTGTCTGCTCGCCAATATCCTCGCCAACCCCATCATGGAACTGGCCGACTATTTCTCGACACTGGTAAAACATAACGGCATCATTGTGCTATCAGGGATTTTAAGTGAACAGGCAACACAGGTCATCGCCGCTTACGAGCCCTGGTTTGAGTTTATGCCGGTCACCGAAAAAGAGGGCTGGGTACGTCTTGTTGCAAGACGTAACGGGCGCTAATCTACGATCGTAAGGCGCAAGTCAAAGTCACAACAAGGAAGCGACAAAACCGATGTTCACCCAATGTCCACAGTGTAGTACCAGTTTCCGCATCAGCGACCAGAACCTCACCGCCGCGGGTGGCAAAGTACAGTGTGGCAAATGTGGCAAGATCTTCAATGCCCTTTACACCCTGTCAAAACACCCACTGAATGACAGCGAGCCTGTCGATATACTCCAGATCTCATCCATAGATCGCCTCAGTAGCGATAACATCGCCGAGCGCTATCAACTCACTGAGGACAGTGAGCTCTCCAAAGAGATGACCCCATCTAAACCCTCCACACTGAAATGGGGAGCACTGGGACTCTTGCTGTGCGCACTACTCTTCACTCAGGTGAGCTATTTCATGAGCGACAGGCTGGCGCAGGGTTATCCGATGCTACGCCCATGGCTCGAACAATTTTGTGCCGCCACCCATTGTGAGCTGGCGCTACAACGCGCCCCGGACAGAATCGCCATCACCCACCGAGATGTGCGCAACCATCCCTCTCTCCCGCGCGCGCTGCTGATCAACATCACCATGAAAAATGAAGCGAGCTTCATTCAAGCTTATCCACAGCTAAAATTGAGCTTTTTTGATATCAACCACAATCTAATCGCCACCCGCACTTTCCAGGCCAACGAGTATCTACCGCAAGATGTTGATATCCATCATGGATTTCCGGCCGGCACACCGCTAAACGTTATTCTGGAGCTGATCGACCCGGATAGAAATGCTGTCAACTTTGAATTTGAGTTCAAATAAGCGACTAAAAAAGCAACAACAACTGCTTTATCCTCACCCCCATAGCAGGTATCATGTGGCCCTCTGCATTTCCGCCCAGCCGACACAGATCGACGTGGCGCAAACTGACGACGTAGCGCTAAATAAATGCAAATCGGACCATACATACTATCCAATAATCTGATGCTCGCGCCGATGGCGGGGGTCACCGATCGCCCGTTTCGCCAGCTCTGCAAAAGACTTGGCGCCGGCATGGCCGTGTCAGAGATGATCTCCTCTAACTCGCTGTTATACGGCAGCAAAAAGACGCTCAGGCGCGCCAACCACGATGGTGAAATCGAACCACGCTCGGTACAGATTGCTGGCTCAGATCCCGCGATGATGGCGGAAGCAGCAAAACATAATGCCGATAATGGTGCACAGATTGTGGATATCAACATGGGCTGCCCCGCAAAAAAGGTCTGCAACGTGATGGCCGGCTCTGCACTGCTACAGGACGAAGACCTCGTCACACGGATTCTGGATGCCGTGGTCAACGCCGTCGACATCCCGGTCACCCTCAAAATCCGTACTGGCTGGGAGCCTGAAAATCGCAATGGCGTCACCATCGCACGGATCGCCGAACAGGCGGGTATTCAGGCACTTGCCGTACATGGCCGCACCCGCGCCTGCGCTTATCGTGGCGACGCGGAATATGAGACCATCGCCGCCATCAAACAGGCAGTCAACATCCCGATCATCGCCAATGGCGACATCACTACCCCCGAAAAGGCAAAGCAGGTGCTTGAACAGACCGGCGTCGATGCACTGATGATCGGGCGCGCAGCACAGGGACGACCGTGGATCTTCAACACGATCAACCATTATCTCACCACCGGCCATCATCTTGACGAGCCCGAGATTAGCGAAATCAGCGCCATCATGCTCGACCACCTCGAACGCCTGTATGAATTTTATGGCGAATACATCGGTGTTCGCATGGCGCGCAAACATATCTCCTGGTACAGCAAAGGACAGACCGCAGGTGGCATATTCCGCCAGGCGGTCAACCGTGTCGATAGCGTCGAACAACAGCTGGCACTCACCCGTGAATTCTTTGAGCAACTGCAGGAAGCATCACATCGCGCCTCTCAATCATCCAACATAGAAGCCGCCGCATAATGGAACCCAACAAACAGGAACGTCGTAAACAACCCATCAGCACCTGCATTGATTCCGCACTGGAACGCTATTTTCATGATCTCGATGGGCACCAGCCTGCCGACCTCTATCGCATGGTGCTGCATGAAGTGGAACAGCCACTGCTAAAGGCCGTGCTCGACTACACCCGTGGCAATCAGAGCAAGGCGGCGGAGATCCTCGGTATCAACCGCAGCACGCTGCGCAAGAAACTTGAAACCTATAATCTGAATAATTAATCGGCACAGCATTGATTTAGTATCAATTCAATATCAATCCGGTGTCGCTTAACCCAACCAAAAGATCACATCCTCCATGACAATCAAACGCGCACTCATCAGTGTCTCTGACAAGACCAACATCCTGGAATTCGCCCAGGGCCTGCAGGCCATGAAGATCGAAATTCTCTCCACCGGCGGTACCGCAAAGCTGCTAGCAGAAAACGGTGTCGAGGTGACTGAAGTCTCCGACCATACCGGCTTTCCGGAGATGATGGATGGCCGCCTCAAGACCCTGCACCCGATGATCCATGGCGGCATACTCGGCCGACGCGACATCGATGGCGACGCGATGACAGCACACGGCATTGCTCCCATCGACCTGGTCATCGTTAATCTCTACCCCTTTGAACAAACGGTCGCCAGAGCCGATTGCGACCTGCCGATGGCGATCGAGAATATCGACATCGGCGGCCCAACGATGGTGCGTGCCGCCGCTAAAAATCATAAAGACGTGGCGATTGTGGTCGACGTAACTGACTACGCTGAAGTCCTCGAGGAGATGGCCGCAGGTGACAACACGCTAAGCCATGCCACCCGTTTTGCACTGGCAGTGAAGGCCTTTGAACACACCGCCGCGTATGACAGCACCATCGCCAACTATCTCGGCAGTATCACCGATGGTGGCGTCTCGAATAACAACCGTGCAGCATTTCCGCACAGTTTCAATGCACAATTTATCAAATCGCAGGAGTTGCGCTACGGTGAGAATCCACATCAAAAGGCGGCTTTTTACGTTGAATCTCGTGCCCAGGAAGCCAGTGTCGCCACCTCAGCTCAACTACAGGGCAAGGCGCTGTCATTTAACAACATTGCCGATACCGACGCTGCGCTGGAATGTGTTAAGCAGTTTGATCGACCTGCCTGTGTAATCGTGAAGCACGCCAATCCGTGCGGTGTCTCTATGACCGACTCGCTTTTCAACGCCTATGATTGCGCCTACAAGACCGACCCGACATCGGCCTTTGGCGGCATCATCGCCTTCAATCGTCCACTCGATACCGAGACGGCCCGCGCCATCATCGACCGTCAATTTGTTGAGGTAATCATTGCGCCATCGGTCACTGAAGGCGCAATCGCAGCCGTTGCCGAAAAAGGCAACGTACGCCTGCTTGCCTGTGGTGAATGGCCATTAGCACGCAGCGTCTCGCTCGACTATCGACGCGTTAACGGCGGCATGCTACTGCAGACCACCGACAGTGCCATGGTCACTGCCGACGACCTGAAAATAGTGACGGAAGCTGCACCATCGGATGAGGTGATGAAAGATCTACTGTTCAGCTGGAAGGTCGCCAAGTTTGTGAAATCGAACGCCATCGTCTACGGTAAAGACCTCACCACGATTGGTGTCGGCGCTGGCCAGATGAGTCGCGTCTACAGCGCACGCATCGCGGCGATCAAGGCGGCCGATGCCGATCTTCAAGTAAAGGGATCAGTGATGGCGAGTGACGCCTTCTTCCCATTCCGCGATGGCATCGATGCGGCGGCCGAAGTGGGCATCACCGCCGTGATCCAGCCAGGGGGGTCAATGCGTGATCAGGAGGTGATCGATGCTGCCAATGAACACGGCATGGCGATGGTCTTCACCGGCATGCGCCATTTCCGTCACTAACTAAACACCCAGGTTACACTCAGACGGGCGGCAGTTAAATCGCCGCCCGTGCCACACACCGGCGCAGCGCAAGCCCCAGCAATGCCAACAACCACACCGCCAGCCCACTGCCACCAACCCCACTGTGGCCGACACTGCTAAAGGTAAAGGCATAGACCTCAAACCCAGGAGCACTCTCGTTCCCCATATTGTCGATTGACATATAACGCAGCACCGTCGCCGTTGAGATTGCAATCGATCCTGTATATATCTTTGTTGGGCGTGTTGGTCCCGCATCTTCTGGATTGGGCGTAGAGCCATCCGTCGTATAAAAGGTGCCATTATCTTTACAGCCGGAGCCGCCCACTGGATCACCAAACCCTGAGGATAATACATTCTCAAAATCCGAACAGGTCAACACCACATGGATCTCAGATGTGAATACATTACCGTCGGTATTAGGGAATGCCGTGGTCGTGGGTGCGCCGATATCAACATAATACTTCTGCGACTTCACGCCAGTATCCAACACCTCACTGTTACCCGCTCGGTCCACCGAGAAAAATTGCAAATTAACAATGCCATATAGCTTCGAACCAGGAATAAATTGGGCCGAAATCTGCTCCAGTGAAATCGTCTCGAGACGCACCGCATCCAGCACAATCCGGTTCTCAGATCTGTCCAGATTTACCTGGATTAATGGCACCTGTGACGCAAGGATATAGACCGGTGGCGGCGTGAACGACGCTGGAATTTCTGCCAGTGAATAAGCCGCGCCGGTAATCGAACCGAGGGTAATCTGGGTTAAATCCAGATCATCCTCATCAATATCTGCCAGCGTCACCGCATCGGCCGGCACATTGGCAGGATTGACCACATTGCCCAGCAAGTTTGCCGTAAGGCTATCCAGCCGTATCTCGGCAAGATCGACAAACTCCCTTACCCGCAGCAGATCGATACTGTTGAGCGCAACGGCGTTACGCGGTATATCATCCAGGGTGAAGGCATCCAGATTGACACGTATCGCGGCATCCGCTTCCGAAGTGATGATGTCGGCCAGGGTCATATCAAAAAAGACATCTGTTTCAGCACCCTTCAAATCTGCCAGCGTTAACGACTCAAGGGGCAGCAACTGCTTCGGTGTCAGCGGCGTGCGATAGAGAAATGCCGTATCACTGGGGGTGCCATCAGTATTGTGAGGGGCCGAATCGTCGGTGGTGTAAAAGGTGTTATCACAATTTGCGCCCCCATTATCTTCGCACACCAAAGCAATCGACACTTCGATATCGGCCACTTCAGGAACACCAATCGTGCCCAACACATCCGGCAATACCACATCAGGCTGCACTTTCGTCTGTGGAAATGTTTGATCAATGCCATAGCTAACCGTAAAGGTTTCACTCACTGAGCCGTGGGCGTCGCGTGCAAAAAATTTTAAAACCGTATCATCTGAAATACTCAGTGTTGTAGGGGGTGGCGGTGGGTCTGGTGGTGGAGGTGGCGGCTGGGTGTATAGATATTCCGTATCTGCCTGTGTTGGCCCACTTCCGTCCGTCCTATAAAAAATACTACATGGGCCAGCTGTGGTGTTATGGGTACATGAAAGCGCGATATCCAGTGGAGAGGTGTTATAAAAACCACCCGCTATATGATCTGTGACCGTTGGGCGCGCGGTATCAAAAATAGCTAAATATTTATGCGGTACGCCACCTACCTCGGTGAAATCACCGCCGATAATTGCCAGGGAATCATTCGCTGTTCGCTCCGTTGCATAAACACGCGCTGGTGGCGGTAACGCTGGGGGGGGTGGGAATAAAACATTTGGATTCCAGGCAGTCAACAATGACTCTGTAAGATTATAACGTGCCACCTGATTTCTTGGGCTCCCGGCCACATCCGTAAATTCGCCTCCAAGCCATAACATCTGATCATCACTGGAGAGCCCGAGTGAATAGACACTGGTGCCGGTGACATTCGGATCAACGGTTGGCACGACGCTCCATTTACCGCTACCGCTATTGACTTCAAGCGCCGCAATGCGATTTCTTGGATGGGGACTTCCTGACTCTCCGTCAGTGATCTGGCTAAAATCTCCTCCCAGATACAGCTTGCTATCGTCACTGCTCAACGCCAGGGTACGCACCACGCCATCAACGGCATTAGGGTCAGTCATTGCCCACAAAGCATCAGGCAAAGGCGAGCCATTAGACTTTATTGCCGCCAGCCGGCGGCGACTCTCACCAGCAATGATCGAAAAATCGCCCCCAGCAAACACCAACCCACCATCACTGCTGACCACCAGCGCACGAACTTTGCCATCAGCCCCTGTCGGGTTCCAGGTATTCAACACATTAACGCCACCAATCCCTTCCACCGTAGTATTGAGCGCTGCAATATTAAAGCGCGCTTCTGTCGCTACATTATCAAAGCCCCCCCCCACATAGAGCGTCGCCTGATCAGGCGATAGCGCCATGGCGCTAACCTCAGCGCCAGCACCCGTAATTGATGGATCCCACTCTTCCACTACACCTGTAGTGGCACTCAAAAATGCAATATTATCGCGTGTTTTTGTCGTGTTAAAGGTGGTGATGGCAGTGAAAGCGCCCCCTACATAGAGACCAATGCCATCATCCTTTGCCTCAATACTATGTACGGGGCCGTTCACAGACACATCCCAGTCCGTCGCAATGCCGGCATCTTCACCGGTGCTAATATTGATCTCCGCCAGGTTGCGGCGAATACGCCCGCCGCCCGAGTCAAAAGCCCCGCCAATAAAGAGATTGCCTGAAACAGGTGCAATGGCATTAATTGAGCCACCAGCATCGACTGACCATTGAACAGCACCATCCGATGACCTAAGTACCTGCATCCGCCCAAGCGAGTCACCATCGAGCATCCCATTCCAGGCGACATAGATGGCGGTTCCGCTGACCATTATTTGGCTAACGCTAGTGGCGCCCGCAAAGGGGAGTACAGTCCCACCCCAAAGTAAACTAGTACTAGAGATATCCGTCACGTCAATCACCACGAGGCCAGTTCGGCTAAATGCATTTATTGTGGTGAAATCACCGCCGACATAGAGCGAATCTCCAGACAGCCTTAATGCACGTACAGGTACAGTACCACCGGTAACATCTGGGTCCCACGTCGAAATGACGTATGGAGAGGCGGTCGCTGTCGTGCTCAGCGCTGCTAGATTATTTACAGCCTCAACATCAATATCTGTAAAATTACCACCGACATAAAGCCTGCCATTTACTGCATCCAACGCCATTGAATGGACAACACTGGTACCACCGGTAACATTTGGATCCCACGTCGAAATGACGTATGGAGAGGCGGTCGCTGTCGTGCTCAGCGCTGCCAGATTATTTCTTGTCACAGGCCCTGTATCAACCCCAGTAAAGTCACCTCCGACATAAAGTGTCGTATCACTGAGCGCCATCGTCATCACAGAGTTACCAGTGACGTTTGGATTCCAGCTCGCTTTTGCTACACCTGTCGATGTATCGATCGCTGCAATCAGGTTACGCGTATCCGCGCCAACCAAGTTAAAATCACCGCCAACATAAAGCGTTGTGCCATCCAGGACCATCGCCCGTACCGCCCCGTTGACGTCAGGATCCCATGTATCGACACTCCACACACCATCAACCTGAGACAGCCGCGCCAGGCGGTTACGATCATCCGCGCCGTCATTAATAATGGTGAAATCACCCCCGACATACCAGCCACCGCTGCCATCGGGAATCACACTATAAACATTGCCATCAATCTTTGGCCAGGAAGCACCTGTCGGCAGATGAGAGCTAGTCGTCGCTAAACCCACTTGCACCGAATTTCCCGTATCAGGGCCAACGTAGGTGAAATCGCCGCCAATAAAGGCGCTATCTGCACCGACGGCCTTGGACATTTCGACGGCAAACACTGTGCCATTGGGTTGCCATACGTCAGTGCGTGGTGTTGCCGCCGCATTCACCTCCATGCTTACTGCAAAGAGCATCGGCAACACTGCTGCATATCGCCATAGACGCTTAAGGCTGAAGTTCGATGACCACATCACACCACGCCTCCCTTACCATCAACCCGCGCCGTAGCTTGGTGATTTCTACGGGCACGCCAGCATAACCACGGCAACAGTAACAAACCTAAACCTAACGGCCCTGCGGCTCCCGCATTGTCACTGTAATTTTTGACATAGCTTGCGCGCTGCACAATACCTTCGTTGCCGGCCCGATCAATCGCGATAAACTTTACCACCGTGCTGTCAGAAAAGCTGATCGGCGCTGTATACAGCGCCGAAGCGATCGTCGGTGTTGTATCATCCAGTGTGTAATAAACACCAGAGCATCCTGTGACTGTGCGATTATTGTTATCCTCAACGGTCGCGGTACCTGTTATCGGAGCGGCATTCGGATCCGGTGGGCTGCTTGCATCAGGGATGTCGCCAATTGATGCCGCTGTCACCGCTGGATCATCACTGCATAACAACGATACTACGAGGTTACCAGAATAGAAGACCTGTGTTGGTGGATCCGGAACCACTGTTGGTGCATTCAGATCTACCAGATATTTTTCTTCATTTATTACTGTTTCTATATTACGCGCCCGGTCAAACGAAAAATACTTTAACGTGGTGTTTTCATCAATCGTGATCGGCCCGGTATACACCGTCGAGGCATCTGTGGGAGCACTTCCATCGGTGGTGTAATAGGTCTCTGCGCAGCCCGCCTCGCCAACATCGACACAGGACAACGTTATCTCCAGAGCACCATCACTGTTTAGATCGTTGCTGCTTAACACCTGACCATCCGGCAGTGGCCCTGGCGGGTTTGCCGTCGTACCCGGTCCCTGCGTATCGATCACGTAGAGCGCAGTCTGTACCTCGCTTTGGTTACCTGCATCATCCTCGGTCACCATTTTTAGTGTTGTATTGAACGAAACATTAATACTGCCACCAGGGGCCAACGAAGGAGAGCCACCAATAACAGGTGTTGTAATACCGTCAATTGAAATGGACTGAGGAGGAGTTTGGTATGCACCCGCCGGAGGATTAGTAATCACACGGGGAAAACCGACATCAACCGCCGTCAGGCCACGCCTTAAATGTGTTGCGGGTGTCGTCGTCGTTATCTGACGAAAATCGCCGGCGACGATCATACGATCACCACTACCACTGATGCCCAGATGTTGCACAGTGGCATCGGCCTGTAAATTCCACCACGGCAGCGGCGTTCCATTTACAAAGTCGACCGCCGCAAGGCGATCACGCGATACACCACTAATCGTCGTAAAATTGCCCCCTATAAAGAGCGCATCATTCGTCGACGCCAGCGCATAGACATTACTGTCGGCAGCGGGATTCCAGTTCAGAACATTAAAGGCATTCGCCGAGGTATCAAGCGCGGCAAGATAATCTCGAGGGCGCGTAAAACCACTGTCATTAATGTTACGGAAATCACCCCCAATGTAGAGCGTGCTACCCGCGATCACCATATCGTGTACAGTCGCATCTGCCGCAGGTGCCCACCGTGTTGCGCTATCAATATTCTTTTGCGTGTCCAGTGCTGCGAGACGTGAGCGAGACAGATTCTGGCTATTGGTGTTGAGGTTAAGAAAGTCGCCCCCTATCAACAACGTGTCACCGCTCAATTCGATCGCATGGACGGTACCGTCGGCCGATGGGTCCCAGGCTGTCTGATCTCCACTCTCCACATCAATCGCACCCACATTGAGACGTGTTTCTCCACCAATGGTTTCAAACTCGCCACCGACATAGAGCAGATCACCCGCCGCCGCGAGCGCCATATCATAGACAGTTGTAGTAGGTGCAGTGCCATCCACATCAGGATTCCACGCCTCAGCACTACCGGTTGCCGTATTTAACGCGGCGACATGATTACGCGACTGCCCGCCCACCGAGGTGAAATCACCCCCGACGTAAAGCGTGCTGCCATCACCACTCAGCTGCATGCTTCTCACTGCGGCATTCGTGCCTACATCAAAATTAGGATCCAGCACACCATCACTCGAATTGATGGCCGCGAGGCGCTCTCGCGTAACGCCGCCCACGGATGAGAAGGCACCGCCGATAAAGATATTGCCACCGCTTTGTGACAGTGCGTGGACAGTATTGCCTACAGCAGGATCCCAGTTTAATGACACATCGCTGCCCACCGTAAATGCCGCAGCACGATTATGTAGTAGACTTCCGATAAA
>CALZHD010000014.1:0-33151 GCA_945787155.1 uncultured Gammaproteobacteria bacterium
GGCAAGATTTTGGCGCATAAATAGTTTATTGGTAATGTTCGATATCGCCTCTGCTGACAGTGGCTTTTCTATCACGAAGTAATTGATCCCAGGAATAAGACCACATTCCTTTTCAATGGGCTTTAATGCCTTACGCACATGATCAGATTTAAATGCCGTGATCACAACAATGGGGGCTTCCCAGCAACATTCACGTATGCCCTTTATCAGATCTATTCCAGACATCCTGGGCATCAGCATGTCCACCAGGAACAGATCATATTTTTCAGGTTGCTGACGCAGCCTTTCCAGTCCATAAACAGGATCCGTCTCAAACCTTGGTGTATGTCCGAGTTGTGTGAATACACTGGCTATAAATTTACAAAGTAATACATCATCGTCAATCACCAGCACATCAATCGAAGGCGTTTCAGTACTGTGCAAACGATTTGGCAAGGTATTTCTTTCACGTACATAAACCTCTGCTTCATCGGCAGTCATAGGTTTGCAGTAGTAAAACCCCTGGATAGTGTCACAATTCAGACGAGCCAGATAATCGACCTGCTTCTCCTCTTCTACCCCTTCTGCCACAATGCGCAGCCCCAAATCATGTCCAAGGTTAATCGCAGCGGCAACAATTACGGCGTCATTGGGCTCCGTTTCGATATTCATAATGAATGAGCGATCCAGCTTCAGACAAGTAAAGGGGAACTCCTTGAGATACCTTAGTGAGGAATGGCCGGTACCGAAGTCATCCATCGCCAATGTCACCCCGATGTCACGTAATTCCGACAAGGTCCTGGCATTCTTTATGGGGTCAGCCATGGCGACGCTTTCAGTGATTTCCAGCTCCAGGCAAGCAGGGTCTAGCCCCGTCTCTGCTAGTAATGTGGAGATGTTTGCTGTGAGTTTTTCCTTATGGAACTGTCGTGCTGACAGGTTTACGGACATGCTGATATCTTTCAAGCCCTGGTCGAGCCATTGTTTGAGTTGACGATAAGCCGTGGCCATTACCCAATCGCCCAGAGGTATGATCAATCCGGTACGCTCTGCAATGGGAATGAATACCCCTGGCGGAACCAACCCTCTGGTGGGGTGCTGCCAGCGTACTAATGCCTCTACCCCTGTCACCTTGCCTGTTTTCATGCTGATCTGAGGCTGGTAGTGCAATATAAACTCCTGTCGTTCCAGCGCCAGGCGCAGCTCATTAGTCAGCTTCATCCTGGCTTGTGCTTCTTCCTGCATCACTGCCGTGAAAAAACTATAGCGATTGCGGCCCTGGCTTTTGGCCACATACATCGCCTGATCTGCACTTTTCATCAGCGTGTCACAATCCTTCGCGTCCCCTGGGTACAGACTAATGCCGATCGAGGCAGACACATGGACTGTTTCTGTATCTAGATCATAAGGTGAGGACAGTTGGTTGATAAGCTTCTGAGCAAGATTTTCAATGTGCGCGGTATCCGGCACTTCGGAAATGATGACGGTAAACTCATCGCCCCCTAGCCGAGACACCGTATCCATTGCACGAACACAGGCCTGTATCCGCTGCGATGCCTCTTTCAACAGAATATCGCCGATGTCATGCCCCAGGGTATCGTTGACCTCCTTGAAATCGTCGAGGTCAATTAGAAACAGTGCCAGGCCTGAATTGGAACGTGTTACTCGTGCAATCTCCATGTTCATGCGGTCGCGGAACATGCTGCGATTGGGCAGGCCAGTCAGTTCATCGAAGTTAGCCTGTTTCCAGATCAATTCTTCAGATTGTCTTTTCCTGGTAACATCTTCAACCGATGACAAGATGTATTGCTCAGCTTTGCGGTTAATAACCAGACCAGACAGCCGAACAGCGACAAGGTGACCATCTTTATGAAGATATTCCTTCTCGTAGGGTCCATAACGCCCAGAAACCTCCAATTGACGCAGCTGTTCCTGCTCTTGCTCCGCATAGGACTCAGGGGTTATTTCCCAGTAGGTCAGCCCCTTCGTTTCTTCAACCGTACGCCCGATAATATTGGCAAAAGCCGGGTTGATGTCCACCAGCGTGCCATCCATCCGCGTCAGCGCCAGACCAATCGGTGAGTTCTCAAACAGGGTGCGATTATATTCCTCACTCTCGCGTAGCGCGGCTTCTGCCTGAATGCGTTCACTGATGTCTCTGATAATAGAGACAAAGCAGCCTGGCTCGTTCTCGGACGCGACATACTGTATAAAAACCTCGACCGGAATAGTATTACCGGATTTGTGGCGATGAGTGGTTTCAAATGTCATTGAATCGCGCTTAGCGTTGATCAGCGGAGCTAAGAGCTGGCTCAGACCGGTTTTGTCGAAACCGGAATTGATATTGTAGAGCGTCATCCGCTGCAACTCATCGGCACCGTATCCTAACTGCTCAATTGCGCCGCGATTAAAATAGATAATCCTTAGGTCGTCCGGTTCCAGCATAAAGACACAGTCCAAGGTCTCATCCAGGGTTGCTTTGAACTGATGCAGTCTTGCCTGTGCGGAAACCAGCTCGCTGTGTTGCTGGCGAAGTGTATCGGTATCGAAACGAATACGTTTGTCGGCATGCTCGAGAGCGCGGCCAAGCGCACCGTATTCATCTGCGCGCCTAGCAAGGCCGGGCATGGAGATATCGCCCTGACCCAAACGACTAAGATTGACAGTGGCTTGCTGTAAGGGCCTGGTGAGCCAGCGCGCAATGCCCCATGCTATAAGCAGCGCCCCAAACAATGCCACAGGGATCATGGTCAAATACCCGTTCAAACGTTGCCGCAGCAGTAGATACATAGGTTCCAAATTAAAATCAGCGGCGAGGTGCCCGACCACTTCACCGCCAAAGACGATATTGCCATAGCCTCTTAGACCGTCATCTGACGAGGGCATCCAATTCAAGTGGATGGTCCCTGCATCGCTGCTTGCTACCAAGAGGCTGATAGGCATCAGGCCGATATAGGGTTGGCTGATTGGGTGGTGCAATGGGTCAGTGTGACCGACCACATTGCCCTCTATGTCAACAATCGCTATCCCGCGCAATGTGTAGAGTCGGCCTTCTTTTAGTTTTAGTTGTTTAATCTGGATCTGTTTGAGTTTGTCCCACAGTTCATAGACGTTGCGATAATGGACGTCATAGGCACTGGACAGTGCAATCATATCAATGAGCCCCGTGGCCTGAGTATTGGCCAGTCTAAGCCACTGACTTCGTTGCTGTGTATAGTCAAAATAGGCGTAGATTGCGATAAACACGCTGGCAATCGTGAATATCAAGATGCTTGTCTTGCTTGCAAAAGATCTTGCCAGCCAACCTACCATGTCACCGCCTTAGTTGTTAGTGTCTGTTTTAGGATCAATGCTCATCAGTATGGATTCGATGGGTGCGTAAAACGCGACAGGCTTTTCGACAAAACCATCCAAACCAAAACTTGCCAATATGGACTTGCCCTCAGGAACAGAGCTAAGACTGACGAGTGCCCGCCTGATATTTTCAATATCTGCCTGTTTAACCGCCGGCCCGGCAACGATAGGTGTAAATGGAAACGGGCCGAAGCGTTCCACTTCACGCAATGCTTTACCCGCCTCAGGGTGATACTTGAGATACTCAACCCAGACATATTCATCAACAGCCGCAACATCCGCCAACCCCCCTAAAACGGCTTCGATGCTGCGCTCGTGGTTACCCGCGTTAATCAGCAACCTGAAATATTCATTGATGTTGATCCCTTTTTCACGGAGCGCATAAGCAGGCACAAAGTAACCTGAATTTGAGCGCGGGTCTGAATAAGCCAGTACCTTACCTTTAAAATCACTCAGTGTGCGTTCATTGCCGGTGCGGCGCGTCAGCACAACGCTGGAATAATGGGGTTCACCCTGAAACAACGGAACAACAATCAATTGCTGGCCATAGCTTTGATGATCTTCCACAAATGGTGCACCGCAGGTCCAGCCGATGGCATCCGGCTGGCGTTTCAGGACGTCGGAAAGCTCCGCATAGCTGGCGGCAAACACGAGTTTCATAGGGTAGCCGGTTTGTTTAGTCAGCAGCTGGACAAAACGATGGACCAGTTTGGCATTGCCGCTGTTAACCACTACACCCGTGATCACAAAGGGGTGTTGGGTTGGTGATGCAGCTATTGCGTTCTGGTAGTAGGCGAACGTTGTGAGCAGCGAGAGTAATAATAAAACGTTTTTTCGTATTGACATTATCTTGACCTTCTTTAAAGCGCATATTGTGCGCCATTAAGCCGGCAGTCGCTCAGCATGACGAGATAAGCCACTGATTTCTAAAACTGTATTCAACCACGAGATGGTGCGCAGAAATATAATTACCTCCTAATACAACAGAAATGCGATATCAATGTATAGCTAAAATAAACGTATATTCCATAGTTGGCCGCTTAAATGACCTAGTAACAAATAAGACTAACAAAGTAAGACAGCTGAATAAACAAGCAGCAAATAAAAATAAACAAATAAACAACAAATAAACAAGCCACCCATCTTAAAAAATCTCCATCCAAAAAAATCATGGTGGGATTGTTCACTCTCCCCGAGCTCCAGCACGAGCTCCAGACGAGCTCCAGGGTCGGACCAAGGCAACTACTTGTGATATCTAAGTAAAAGACCAGAATAAGGGTGTGAAATGGTCTTAAATGGCCTGTTTTAGTGGTGAAACCATACCTTTCAAGGAGTGGAGGGTAATGTCTAGAGAGAATCGCTATTTTATCCCCGGCCATGTCTGGCATATTCATCACTCCCGCCCATCCATGGGCGTTGCGATATAAGAACTGCCATGTTCAAAACACACCGTTGCTATAAGCAGGAATTCCCGCTCAAGTTTGCACGAGATCGTCAATGCTGGATTCACTGGTTTTATCAGGCGAAGCGACATGTTATGGCTTACGAGCTCTTAACTACATGATGACCTCGAACCATATTCATTTACTTGTGATGGATGATGGCAAAAGCAGCATCTCCAAAAACCTGTAACTCACTGCGGGTGCCACTGCACAATAATACAACCGATGAAACCACGCAAAGGCGCCTATTAGGAAGACCTCTATCATGCGACTGCCATTGAAACAGGTGATCATCTGGCGCGTTGCATAGTCTATATTGATCTGAACATGGCCAGCGTCCGTCGTATTGTACCCATCAGCGTGGGTATGGAGCGGTTACCACGGAATCCAGAGCCCACCACGTCGAATTCAAAAGGGAGTATTTTGAGAAGCTACCAAGTGTCTAGGGAACTAGTGGTTACCGGTCTAGATACCAAAGAAATCATACATTTAAATTCACGCTAAAGCACTATATGTAGCAGCCGATGTATAGGCACAAGCCGTATAGATTATCTACTATTGGGGGGACTCATGCCACGTATTTTCATGGCTCTAAGTATTCGCTGGAAACTACAACTTGGGTTTATGTTCGTAACGGTTATTACCACTATCTACAATCGCGTTCTCGCCTCAAACGAACTGGGTAAAATGGTCAATATCGCCAAGGACAGCGGCGTAAACAATGACTTAATTATGCAATTAGAACAGAGTCACGAAGCTTATATTTTTAATTCAGTGTGGGAATCAGGGATTGAGTTTGCCATACAGTTTATTGTCGTTGGAATGGTGGCGACCATATTTGTTAGACCGATTCTTAACTTGCGTGATGCCCTGATCTCAGTAGAGAAAGGTGACCTTACCCATGAAGTAGTACATGAATCAAGAGATGAAATAGGTGTGCTGGAAGGTTGTTTTAATGATGTAGTACAGAATCTTAATAAAATAATGGGCAATATCGACCGAATTGGAAAATCAATGGGACAGTCGGTTTACCAAATATCCACAATATCAAAGGAAATCGCAGACGTCTCAAAAAGTGAACAACAACGTTCCAATGAAGTAGACGCAGCAACATCTGAACTTGAACAGATATCATCTTCAATTCAACAGTTGGCAATTGACGCTACCGAGCGGGCAAAGGAAACTGAGCACTACGCGTTAGAAGGTATTGGCGCACTTAAAGCCAATGACGATCAAATGAGCCAAACCGTCGGTGAGGTTAACCGTGCCTCAACTGAAATTCAGGAACTGAGTGAGGCCGCTGAAAAAATTCACGGGATCGTGGGCACGATACAGAGCATTGCAGAACAGACTAATCTTTTATCGCTCAATGCCGCTATCGAGGCAGCACGTGCTGGCGAAGCTGGGCGTGGTTTTGCAGTCGTTGCTGATGAAGTTCGTAATCTGGCACAAAGTACGTCACATGCTCTGGATGAGATTAACGGCATAATTTCCTCAGTAACCGATAAGGTAAGCCAGGTTTCACACACGATGACTACTGTCGTCACACAAGTTGAAAGTAATCAGAAATTAACCGAACAAACACGCATTAATATAGATCACATGGCAATCGGTGTAGATAAGTCTGCGACGGCAACGCAAGAGATACTTTCTACAACCACTGCACAGATATCTCAAATTTCTCGATTACGTTGCACCTTAACCGATCTGTTCGCTACTTTAGATGAAAGCTCGTCAAAGGCAGATACAACTGCGGCCATTGGCGATGACTTGTATGGAGTTACCGACCAGCTGAACTCATTGATGAAAGGATTTTCCTTCGTGCATGAGATTGTAATCGAGGAAAAAACAAATGAACAACGACGACATCCACGCTCAAATCACAGCCTTCTCTGTAAAATCAAGCAAGGCAGCAACTTAATTGAAGGTATCAGTAATGATTTCAGTCTTACTGGTATTCAAGTGCGTGTTTCCACAGCACTAATTAATCCTGACAAGATCATATTGATGATCTACATGCCTGAAAATGACTTACACAATTATGATCAGCAGCTACCATTGGAGTTAAGTGGAAAAGCAGTTTGGAATCGTGAAGAGAACGGTCGTTTCTTATACGGGATAAAATTTGACACTCTTAATCAGGAGCAGCAATTAAAATTAGAGAAAAGTTTTGAATTTTTCCGCGAGAAGCCAGAGTTCAAAAAAGCTAGTTAATCCCACTCAACATTTATGCCGAAGCGCATGGTTAGGGTCGGGAGCACAGCTTATTGAAGCCGAGCATGCCTTACTGTTCCATCAGTCGTGATGATTATTCGCTGCGAAGCGCTTCAATCGGATCGAGTTTTGCTGCACGTTGTGCAGGCCAGATGCCGGCAATGATTCCGATGATGACGGCGAGTAATTCAGCCGCGATCAGATAGTTCCATGAGATATGGACGGGCAGGGCGGGGAGAAAGAGGGTGAGTAACTGTGCACCGCCAATGCCGATGATCAAACCGAGCAGGCCGCCGAGTGCTGCGAGTACAATCGCTTCGCCAAGAAATAACAGCAGTACCTGGCGACGTCTGCCACCGAGTGCCCGCAGCAGGCCGACTTCGGCGATACGCTCATTCACTGCGATGGTCATAATCGTAAAGATCCCTACGCTACCGACCAGTAGCGAGATACTGCCAAGGGCTGCGACGGCAAAGGTGAGGATGCCGAGTACAGAGCCGAGCACCTCCAGCATCTGTTGTTGGGTGGTGATGGTGACATCATCGCGTCCATGCCGTGCGGTCAGCAGGCGGGTGACCGTGGCGACGACCTCATCGACATCGGCCCCTTCACGATAGAGCAGGTCGACCTCCACCAGACTGTCACGATTGAACATCTCCAGTGCGCGTGCCGCCGGGATGTAGACCGCGTCATCAAGATCGACACCCAGTATCTGTCCTTTGGGTTCAAAGACGCCGATGATGCGATAGCGATCCCCCCCAATACGAATACGTTGCTCCAGTGGATTGGTGTTGCCATAGAGTTCACTGCGCAGTTTACTGCCGAGTACGGCAACTGCACGCGGACTGTTTGGATCATCGTCGATAAAGAATCTTCCCAATGCCATTCTGGCACGAAATGCCAGCGGCATATTGCCACCCATACCGTAGACCGTGGTACGCCGTTGACGGTGGCTCGACTCTACTTCAGCGTTGCCCTGCACTATTGGCACAACGGCTTCAATATCACGCAATTTTTCGAGTGCTACGGCATCATCAATGGTGAGTGGGCGTTCGGTGCCAAAGACACCAATCGACGCGCCGGCGGTGGTTGCCTTACCGGGGTTGATGCCGATCAGATTGGTGCCAAACTGCGTGAACTCGGCCAGTACAAAGCGGTGCAGGCCATCACCAATCGAGGTGAGTAACACCACCGCCGCAACACCGATCGCGATCCCGAGTGCGGTGAGAAAGCTGCGCATACGATGGGCGATGACAGAGCGAGTGGTGAGTTTAATGAAGTCACGAATCAACATTATTGATTGCGTTACCGATGTGCGAGAGCCAGTACTGGGTCGAGTCGCGCGGCACGGCGTGCGGGCATGGCGCCAAATAGCAGACCGGTGATCAACGCAACAGCGACGGCGGCAGCGACTGCCCATAGCGGGGCTCCCATCGTGATGGCGGGGAAGAAGTATCCGATCAACCAGCTACAGCCCTCACCGATCAGCAATCCGAGGCATGCGCCTGCCAATGAAAGCATGGCTGCTTCACATAGAAAGAGGGTGACGATCTGCCGTTGCGAGGCGCCGAGTGCCTTCAATACGCCGATTTCTGAGGTGCGTTGTGACACGGCGACCAGCATCACATTCATGATCAGGATGCCGGCGACGGCGAGACTGATGGCGGCGATGCCCGCCACGGTATAGGTGAGCGAACGGAAGATTTTGTCGAAGGTGGCGAGTACCGCATCCTGTGTCACCAGGGTAATGTCATCTTCACCCTGATGGCGATCACGGATGGTTTTTTTGACAAACTCGATGGCACGTTTGATCGCATCGCGATCTTTTGCCTCAATGATGATGCGATAGAGTGATGGTTCATTGAAGAGTGCCTGTGCCGAAGCCACCGGAATGACGATCACCTCTTCGACATCGATGCCCACGGCGCGCCCTTCGGTGGCGAGTACGCCGATCACGCGAAAGCGTCGGTCGCCAAGCCGCACCCATTCACCGATGGCGTTGTGATTGCCAAATAGCTCGGTACGCAATTTAGCACCAATCACACACACGGGTGATGCCTGCTCCAGATCCAGCGGTGGTAGAAATCGTCCCTGCGCCATCTTCCAGTGACGTATGTCGATCAATTCGTGGCTGGAGCCAAATACCGGCACCTCGCGTTCGCGTTCACGCCACGAGAGTTGAGATGCGCCAATATTGACCGGTGCCAGTCGTCGAATATGGCTGCTGCGCAACAGTGCGCGTGCATCATCGAGTGTCAGGTCACGCGTGGTGTCACTCATAAACATGGTGGCAGTGCCGCCGCTGGTTTCGGAGCGTCCTGGCAGCACGATCAACAGGTTGGTACCGAGCGAGGCGAATTCATCGGTGATGTAGCGCCGCGCCCCTTCGCCGAGTGAGGTCAGTACCACCACCGAGGCGACGCCGATCGCCATCGCCAGCAACATCAGACTGGTGCGAAAGCGGTAGCCGTTCAGTGCGCTAAAGGTGAGGGAGAGGATGTCGCGTAGCCGCATGATTATGGTTGCCGCAGGGTGTTGTTGAGGTCGTTGACAATGCGACCGTCAACCATCTTTATTTCTCGTGAGGCACGCGCACCGAGTGCGGCGTCGTGGGTGACGACGATCAGTGTGATCCCCTGTTGATTGAGTTCCTCGAGTACCTCGACCACTTCATTGCCGGAGACGCTATCGAGATTGCCGGTTGGTTCATCGGCAAGCACCACGCTCGGTTGCATGATGGTGGCACGTGCAATCGCAACCCGTTGGCGCTGTCCGCCAGAGAGCTGCTCAGGTTTGTGGTGAGCACGCCCTTCAAGCCCGACGGCCTCCAGGATTTTCTCGACCCGTTTGCGACGTTCTGCCACGGGGATACCGGCGAGCACCATCGGCAGCTCAATATTTTCCATCGCAGTGAGGCGCGGGACGAGGTGAAAAAACTGAAATACAAAACCGATTTGATTACGTCTCACTGCTGCCTGCTGGTCATCACTGAGGGTGGTGATCTTCTGATTATTGAGGGTGTATTCGCCCGAGGTAGGTTGGTCGAGCAGACCAATCAGGTGGAGTAGTGTCGATTTACCTGATCCCGATGGGCCCATGATCGAGAGGTACTCACCATCGTTGATCTCAAGGGAGACGCCATTCAGTGCATGCACCTGTTGATCACCGACCTCAAAGATACGGTGAATGGCTTCAAGCTGGATCATTATCTGGCCGAACCCAAACCTGAACCCGGCGCAGCGGATTCGCTGGTCGCATAAGCGCCATCGACGACCCCTTCGCGGTCTACCGATAATACAATCTGCTCACCTGGCGTGAGGCCATCGGTCACTTCTGTAAATTGCCAGTTATAGATGCCGCTGCTGATCGGGCGCCTTTCGAGCAGGCCATCGTCATGCATCACCATTACGGCGGCCTTTGCATCATCTGTAAAGGTATCGCGGACAATTGCCTCGCTCGGTATCCGTACCACATCGTGACGTGAATCGAGGATGATCTCAACATCGGCACTGTAACCGGGCAGCATCTGTTTGAACTCTGCCGGATTGGTGAAGACCGTTTCGACCTCGACGGTACGCGCCTGTTTTTCAACTGCCAGTACATACGGCGCGATGCGCTGCACGATGCCATCGAAACGCCTGCCGGGAAAGGCGTCGAGTGAGATGCGCGCATTCATCGCTGCCTGAATGCGCGGCGCATCGACTTCATCGATCGGTGCGGAGATGAAGAGGCAGCTGGTATCGACCAGGTCCACCGCGGGTGGGGTTGAGATACCGATCGGTGAGGGGGTGACATATTCGGCGAGCTCACCGTTGATTTCAGCGATGGTGCCTACAAACGGTGCGCGGATACGGGTGCGTTCGAGCATCGCCTGCGCCACATCGATGCGACGTTTGCTCACCTCGCTGCCCGCAATGGCCGCTGTGCAGCTCGCCTGCTGAGCGTTTGCATTGGTTTGCGCGCGATCGACCACCTCTTCAGCGACCAGCTGCTTTTGATACAGTGCCTGTTGACGCTTTGCCTCACGCTTTGCTTCATCCGCCATCAGGCAGACCTGGTCGGCCTGCGCCGCCGCGGCATCGGCTTCACTGGTGGCCAGTGCCAACTGTGCCTTGAGGTCATCATTCCAGAGTTCTAATAGTAATTGATCGGTTTTGACTGCATCACCTTCGTTGACGATACGCGCAGCAATCTGACCGCCGATGGTGGGGGCGAGGCGGGCACGACGACACGCTTTGACGCTACCGGCGCGAGTGTTGGCCACCGTGGCGGTGACATCACCGCGTTCCACAATGTGGGTGGTGACAGTGAGCGGTGTCTCCCGGCTCAACAAAAGGAATACAGCGACGATGATGATAAGCGTGATCGCGATGATAATAGTACGGCGTGAGACCATTTTATGCTCCGTTAAAACAGCGTTTTTTTTATAATACGCCTCGTGATTGCGCAAGTCGAACGTTGAGGTTGTCGCGTGATCTCGTTTTAATCAGAGCTTCCCTTAGACATATTTTTAATCCGTTGATGTAGTATGTGGATGGTTATGTTGAAGCGTGATAAATGATGATGGTATGTTTTGCTATCAGTATAAAACGGCTGGTGCTGTTATGCTGTTGGCGGTCGTTTTATAGGTTCGGGATTTCATCATGAAAAAAACAGTGTTGCTCTCGGTGGTGGCATTGCTGACGCTGACGTTGGTGGTAGCAGGCTGGAAGTATAGTCAGGGCAATGTCTTCGATGTCGCGGTCATCACTGTTGAAACGGGCCCGATTGAGGCAGTGATTCGCGTCACCGGCCGAGTTATCAACGATCGCACCGTTACCCTGACGGCGCTGGTGGATGGTCAAATTATGGGTATGCTGGTACAAAAAGGGGACCGGGTGAAAGCGGGGCAGGTGCTTGCCTATTTCGATAAACGTGAAGCCGATGCCCTGATGGATAAGGCAAAGGCCGTGGTGGCACGGGAGCGGCAGGCGGTGGATGAGGCCACCCGCAAGTTGAAACGCTTGAAGGAGATGTCGCTCACCGGGGGCGCCTCGATGCAGGCGGTGGAAGATACTGAAGCGTTGTGGCGCGCCGCCAGGGCACGCTTGCAGGTCGCCGAAGCCGAATTGCGAGTGGCGCGGATTCAGCGGGAAAAAGTCGAGGTCACCGCGCCATGGGATGGCGTGATTATTGAAAAATCCACTGAACAGGGCCAATGGGTGGAAGCGGGTATCAAACTCTTTACGCTGGTGGCCGAGGAGGGGCGTGAGATCGAAGCCAACGTGGATGCTGGTGACAGCGGCGTGGTGGCAATCGGTCAGACGGTCTCGATCACCAGTGATGCCTTTGCCGACCGCCGCTGGAACGAAACCATCCACTGGATATCTCCCGCAATCATCACCGCTGAAAATGCGGTGCTAAACAGTTTCGCTGTGCGCATGACGCTGGGGCCAGAGGCGCCGCCGTTGCTACTGGGACAGCAAGTGGATGTGGAGATCCGCACCGCCCACCGAGCATCGGTGCTGAAACTGCCCTATACCGCACTGATCGAATCCGAAGGGGGTGCGCAGATTGCTGTCGTGCGCGATGGCAAGGTGGTCTATGTGCCGGTCTCCACGGGCATCGAGGATTTCACTCATGTGGAAATTGTCTCGGGCCTTGCTGCGGGCGATTCGGTTATCCTGTTTCAGGGCAAAGCCCTGGCAGAGGATACTCTGGTCAGGGCCAGCACAGAAAGTCAGCCGCTGTGATTGCATTAAGTGACATCAATAAAAGCTACCGGGTCGGTGAGCTGGTGCTGCCGGTGTTACGCGGTATCACGCTTAAGGTGGCTGCCGGTGAGTTCGTCGCCATCATGGGGCCGTCGGGCTCGGGCAAAACCACCCTGCTCAATATCATCGGCTGTCTTGATTCCGTGGATGCCGGTAGCTATTCACTGGCGGGTGAAGTGGTGGATCGGGCCAGTGATGATGATCTTGCCCGCATCCGTAACAGGCACATCGGTTTTGTCTTTCAGCTATTTAATCTTATCCCGCGCATCTCTGCGCTGCGCAATGTCGAATTGCCGATGATCTATTCTGATGTCTCTCCAGCCGAGCGCCGTCAACGTGCGCTACACGCGCTGCAGCGCATGGCGATTGCTGACCGCGCCGACCATGCGCCGAGCCAGCTTTCCGGCGGCCAGCAACAACGCGTTGCGATCGCCCGCGCGCTGGTCAATACCCCCGAACTGCTGGTGGCCGATGAACCCACCGGCAGCCTCGATTCTGGTACCGGACGTGAGATCATGGCGCTGTTTGGTGAGCTCAACCGGGCTGGCACCACCATCGTCATGGTGACCCATGAGGAGGAGATCGCCGCCTTCGCGAGCCGTATCATCCGTCTGCGAGATGGCATCATTGCCACTGACGAAGGGGGATGAGGGGAATGCTGATCTTTTTTGTTGATCGTTTCAGCCTGGCGCTCTATGCGTTGAAAGATAATCTCCGCCGCACATTGCTGAGCATTTTGGGCATCGCGATCGGGATCGCCGCGGTGATGGCGGTAGGCACCATCAGCAAGGGAGGCAATTATTTGATCTTTTCCGAGCTGGAGACCTTCGGTCTCAACTCCGTGTGGGTCTTTCGCGATCGCGGTGACAAAGACCCCCATCGCAGAGTGCGGGAGGGAAGTGGCATTGACAATGATGACTACCAGGCGCTGACTGGCGGTTGCTGTCCGGCGGTACAGCGCATCAGCGCCGTGGTTCACGCCTCATTTAGCAAACGTGCCGTGATTCAGGCGATCAATCGTTACAGTAATGCCCAGGTGCAGGGGGTGGACGTCACCCTCACCAGCATTGCTAACGATGTCGTTATTCAGGGGCGGCCGTTCCGCGCCCGCGATATCACCAGCCGCCGGGCAGTGGCTATTCTCGGCCCCACCGCGGCCGAGGACCTGTTCGGCGCCGCTTCTGCGATCGGTCGGGAATTCCGCATCGGCAATCGCAAGTTCACTGTCATCGGTGTGCTGGAAGCAAAAAGCCGCGATTTTCTCGCCAGCATCGGCTCATCGGGCGGCCAGGATGCCAATAACCGTATCCTCATTCCCTACACCATCCTGCAGCAGATGCTGGGGCACAAACAGATTAATTTTCTGCATGCCGAAGCCGTGACCCAGACGCAGGCCGACAGTGCTGCGCAACAGCTCATCGCCGTACTCAAGCGTCACAATGGTCATAACTATAGCTATAAGTCGGAGACGATGGCGACCTACATCACCACCACCGAGCGCATCCTCAACGGTGTTGCCATGATCGGTATCATCGCCGCTTCCGTTTCGTTGCTGGTGGGGGGGATGGGCATTATGAATATCATGAGCACCTCGGTGCTGGAACGCACCCGTGAGATCGGTCTGCGCAAGGCCGTGGGCGCACGTCGTAGCGACATTCTGCTGCAATTTTTGCTGGAGGCGGTGGTCATCAGCACCCTGGGTGGCCTGATCGGGCTCACCCTCGGCACGATAGCCAGCATCGTGCTCGCTGAAGTGACCGGTTTTCCGCTTGCCCCGTCGCTCACCGTCATTGTCATCGCACTGGTGGTCTCAGTGGCGGTCGGCATCATCTCCGGTTACCTGCCTGCAAGGCGTGCTGCGCGACTGCATCCAGTGGAGGCGTTGCGTTATGAATGAAACAGCCGCATTTCTTCATGTGACTGGACGCGCTGCCCGCTTGCTTGCATTGATAACCACATGCCTGTTGAGCGGCTGTGCGACGATAAATGGTCCGACGGAGCCTCACGATCCTTTTGAGCGCTACAACCGAGCGATGTTTCAGTTCAACGACTCGCTCGACAAGGCCGTCATAAAGCCGGTCGCTAAGGCCTATGTCGCTGTAGTCCCTACGCCTGTGAATAAAGGTGTTACCAATTTCTTTGGTAATCTGGGCGATGTGGTGGTGACGATAAATGACTTGCTGCAATTCAAGTTAGGCCAGGCGGCCTCCGATGCCACACGAGTTATTGTCAACAGTACTTTGGGGTTGTTGGGGATTATCGACGTCGCCACGCCAATGGGTTTGCGAAAACATCGCGAGGACTTTGGTCAGACCCTTGGGCGCTGGGGAATCGGCAGTGGCCCCTATCTGGTGCTGCCATTTTTTGGCCCCAGCTCGCCACGCGACGGCATTGGTCTATATGTCGATTACAGCCAGTTCGATATCACCTTCAACCGTGTCGAGGATGATGCCACTCGACACAGTATGTTCGTCATCGATGTAGTCGATACCCGCGCCGGTCTACTATCGGCGAGCCGTATTCTGGATGCTGCTGCGCTGGACCCCTATGCCTTTACCCGCGAGGCCTATCTGCAACGGCGTCGAAACCTGGTCTATGACGGTAATCCACCCATCGAGGAATTTGAGGACTTTGAAGACTATGATGACTATGAAGACGAGCCCGCTGACGATGATCCCGTTTCTGATGACCTCGTTACAGATGATTAGAGCTCCTTTTAGCTACCTCTAATTTTATTGGCCGGTTTTATTGGTTAGCATGCTTTTATGAATGACAGTGATAGTACCGAGTGGGGGCATGACGTATGATATTGGCTTTCAATGAGGTAACAGGGCTGGATTCCTCTTTTGAGCTATTGTGATCTGTATTATATTGCTCCTCATGGGAATTGTGATGACCTTAACCTCCGCTTTGTAGTGATAATATGTCCAATAATGTAGTGCGCATAACCAGCGAGCCTGATTCAAAGCCTGACATCAAACATGATGGTCAGAGTGACCTCTTTAATGGACAGAAAGAGCCCGCACCTTTTCTGCACGACCCATCATCGATCCTTGATGCTTCCCCTGACTATTACCTGAAGACCGAAGCACTGGTGGCACTGCTGTCGCATCTGCAGCAGGTGGTGACGGGGCGTGGGGCGATACAGGTGATCATCGCCGAACATGGCCGGGGCAAGAGCGCGCTCATACGGCAGTTGATCACTGAAGCGGCTAATCGCTGGCTGCTGTGTCATATCCATGCGGATTATTATCTCGGGGTTGACCATATTATCAATGGTCTTGGTCAGACCTTTTTTCCGCAAGAGGATGTCGATTTTGAAGCGTTGGTGCATGGACTTGCATCATATGGGCACCAGGAACCTTACCCGGTCGTGATTGTCGATGATGCGCAAAACCTCTCACCTTATGCCATCGAGTCATTGGCGAATCTCAAGCGAACTGTAGCAGCGAATGGCGGTGATGTTGATATTATCCTCTGTGGGAGTCCTGCACTGCGAGAAACGATTGCGTCACCTAGCTTGTCTCCGTTTCGAGATGAATGGCTTGAGGTGCATTCATTGCCGCGCTTTAGCGAAGAAGAAACGATGACTTATCTCGACCATAGTTTCGAAAGCCCGGCAGATACGCTCTTTACCCCTGCTCAATTACAGAATATTCACCGTCGTGGTTGCGGAATTCCAGCCTGCATCACTTACCAGGCGGAGCTGGCACTCGGGCGTGCCGTCTCAGATGAGCGTCTACGGCTTGAACATCAACAGATGCTCATCCGTAGAAAAAAACAGCCCTATTTTATTGGCGGAGGGGTGGCAGGTGTACTGTTGCTGATCGTGATTATCTTCTCGTTCTCCGATACCGAACAAGATCTGTTAATCGCGGAATCGAAGCGGATGGTATTGACTGCGCCAGTGCCGGCGCCGAATATTGCAGATAAGGTTGATGAAGATGCTGCAGTCACTTCAAAGGTAGCTGCAGCGCCTGTAAAGGCTGTCGATAAGCAAGTAAAATCGACGCCGGTGACCAGGCCTGTTGTGGCTAAAGTGAAGCCTACCGCTAAGCCTAAACCGCAACCTGTTAAGGCGGCAGCTATTAAGAGGGAACCACAGCCCACGATTAAAACAGCGCCCACGGCGGCAGTGGCTAAGGTTGAATCGAAGCCAGTGGTTAAACCCGAGTCAGCCTCATCAGCGTTCAAACCCGAGGCAAATCCGATTGTCGGAAAATCGCTAGCGCCGATCTCAGCAATGGGAAATTCTGTCGACGCTAAACCGGCCACATCCGTTGTGGTGGCTGACGACGGGGCAATTCCCGGTGCTGCGTGGCTGAAGACACAACCAGCAGAGCACTATACGATTCAGCTTGCCGGTTCACCGGATGAAAAAAACATTATCCGTTATATCAGGCGTAGTTCTTTAGAGGGAGAGCTTGCTTATGTTTTACTCAAACGAACCAATCGTAGTAGCTGGTATGTGGTGTTACACGGTAGTTTTGAATCACGGGCGGCAGCGCTGGAGGTGGCCGAGTTTTTTCCACCTGAGTTGAGAAAACATAAACCATGGATTCGAAAATTCTCAAAATTGCAAAACGCTCTGGATGAAGGTTAATTGTCAGGTTGCCGAGGTAATGGCCAGACTAAATAGAAAGACTAAATAGAACGACAGGTCAATAGAATCGGATGCGCTCAAAAAAAGTTTTTTTTAACAACCGAGCGGGTGATCGACTCGCTGCTTTACTCGATATGCCGGTCGACAACCGTCCATCCAGTTATGCCATTATTGCGCACTGCTTTACCTGCACTAAGAATATCAAGGCGATTCACTATATTAGCCGTGCGTTAACGCAGCGCCACATTGCGGTGCTGCGCTTTGATTTTACCGGGCTCGGAGAAAGTGGTGGTGATTTTTCGGAGAGCAATTTTACTTCTAATGTGGAGGACCTGCTCTGTGCTGCCCGCTATCTTGAAACGCATCACCAGCCCGCTGGAATTTTGATTGGCCATTCACTTGGAGGCACGGCTGCGTTGGCAGCTGCCAGTCAGCTCCCCTCCGTCAAAGGGGTTACGACGATTGGCTCGCCGTATGAGCCACACCATGTACTGCATCACTTCAAAAAGGAGCAGGCGGAGATCGAGGCGCATGGAGAGGCGGATGTCGAGATAGGCGGGCAGCGGTATCGTATGAAGCAGCAGTTTCTGGATGATGTGCAGGGTGTGACGATGCGCGACGCAATCAAGCAGCTGGGGTGTGCACTGTTGGTACTGCACGCCTCTAACGATGAGACGGTGACGATGGATAATGCCGGCAAGATATTTGAAGCGGCACGTCATCCAAAGAGCTTTGTTTCGCTCGATAATGGGGGGCATCTATTGTCGCGTCAACAGGATGCCTGTTATGCGGGGGGGGTGATCGCCTCCTGGGCGGAAAAATATCTTGCCGTTGAGGGAGCCCCTGCTGAGGAGATAAGCAGTGATGATGAGGTGGTGACGGCTGGCATCGGGCGTGAGCATTATTACACGGAGATCGATGCACATGGTTACGCACTGGTGGCCGATGAGCCGCTTGCGATGGGTGGCGCAGCGCTTGGCCCAACGCCCTATGATCTACTGATGGCATCATTGGGGGCCTGTACTGCGATGACGTTGCGGGTGTATGCCGATAAAAAGCAATGGCCGCTTGATGAAGTGGATGTGCGACTTAGACATCATAAGATCCATGGCAAGGATTGCGCGGAATGCCACGATAAGACGCACAAGGTTGATCTGATTGAACGTGAGATCGAGTTGGTTGGTGACCTGAGTGATGAGCAGCGTCAGCGGCTACTGGAGATTGCAGATAAATGCCCGGTACATAGAACGCTGTATGCCGAGGTCAAAGTAAATACACGTCTTATATGATTAAAAAACCTCTGATTAATGCTGGCAGATGAATAAGCTTGCTGCGCTCACTATCCTGGTGATTGGGATTTCTGTCGGTTGGCTACTGCGCGTTGCTATCGAGCCAGCACCAATGGTGGTATCGCAATCAACAGAAGTGGATGAGAGCACAAAGGACTCGCTTCTCGATGAGCAAGGGAATCTGCCTCCTGCTGTGGTTAAACGACAGCTCAGTGCCGTGAATCAGCAACACACACAAGGTGTTGATGAGCTAATGGCGTTGTTAAATGCAGGGCGAGATGCTGAGGCTATTGAGTGGTATGCTGCTCAGGGTCGTGCAAACAGCAATATTAACGGCGTGCGTCGCCTGATTAACCTGCATGTGACTACGCGTGAACAGCGGGGTGATGTTACAGGCGCCATCCTGTTATTGAAGCTATTGATAGCACAGTTACCGCACGCCTTTGATGAACGTGTTGCATTAGCATCGATCTATCAACGGCAGCTGCAGTTCTATGAGGCGTTAACGGTGATTTTTGATACGTTCGCCATTGCCTCATCGACGGCCGAACTGACACAGCTTGATCTTCTGATTCAGCAAACCGTTAAGTCGGCTAATGAGGAGATTGGAGCTGATGATATCAATGCGCATGTTAAATTGTATGAGTTTTTGATCCAACACCGTGCGGCTCATACCCCGTACTATATCGAGTTGGCCACGTGGTTGATTAAGGCGTTGCGTCTTGATGCCGCGATAGCGCAGTTAAATGTGGTGGAGCATGACCCTTTTGTGGGTGATGCTGCGCAACAGATGTTGCAGGAGATAGATCGTCGACGTCTGCGGCTACTTGAAACACCGGTATCCTTGTCACGCCATGGGAGCCACTTTATGGTTGATGCGTCATTGAATCACAATGATGTTCGCCTGCTGATCGATACTGGTGCGTCATTAACTGTGCTGAATAATAATGCGGCGCAGCTGCTGGGACTGCGGGCTTCAGATGTACTGAAAAAAATAGTGATCAACACGGCCAATGGTACTACTGAGGCGTTGTTATATCGGATTGAGTCGATGGCGGTTGGCGTGTTTTCTGTTTCATCGATTGATATTGCCGTCGTAGAGCAGTTGCAGATAACGGGGGCTGCTGGGTTGTTAGGTATGAATTTTCTTGAACAGTTTGATTTTAGAATCGACCAGAAAGATGCCCAGCTCTTTTTGAAATATCGTGATTAGTTTTTTGCTTGATAGCAAGGTGCCTGAGTTTTTATGATCCCGCAACGTTCTGAATTCCATGTTGATGTAAAGGAAGATGATGTTAACGCAGTCACGGTGTTGGCGGAGATTTCTGGATTATCGAAACAGCGTATTAAACAGGCAATGCAGCGAGGTGCGGTATGGTTGACCCACCGTGGATCGTGTCGCCGCATACGTCGCGCGAAAAAAGAGTTGAGAGCGGGTGATCAGCTGGATTTCTATTATGATGAGCGTGTGCTCGCGAGTGAGCCCATCGCACCGCTGTTGATCGCTGATGAGGGTGACTATAGTGTCTGGTATAAGCCTTGTGGATTGCTATCGCAGGGTAGCAAATGGGGCGATCACTGTACGGTTAGCCGTTGGGCGGAACAGCATCTTACCCCACAACGTCCTGCTTTTATCATACATCGCCTCGATCGTGCCGCGAGCGGCCTGATCCTGGTCGGCCATGCAAAAAAAGCGACGGCGGCGCTATCGCAGCTTTTTATGTCACGGGCGATTGAGAAACATTATCGGGTATTAGTGCATGGTAAGTTTCCTGACGCGCCGAGCCCGTATACCATCAATATTGAGATAGATGGTCGTGCATCGACCTCTCATGTAACGATAATTGCATACGATGAGCAACAGCATCGTTCGCTGCTATCGGTGCATATCGAGACCGGACGGAAACATCAGATCAGGCGTCATCTGTCGGAAACTGGATATGCGGTGGTGGGAGATCGTCTCTATGGCAGTGGTGACGATACAGAGGATCTGCAACTTACCGCTTGTCAGCTGGCTTTTGAGAATCCATTGAACGGCAAGCAGTGCCGCTACAGATTGGCTGATGAATTCCTGCCGACGTTATAACGCCTCTCTTTTTGACAGCAACCAGTAGACGATGCCGAGTGCCAGTGTCACCAATGCATAAGCGGCGACCAACATGGCATCAAAGTCTTTGGGATCCATTACCAGGAATTTTCTGGCTAATGCAATGATAGCAATCAGTACCACAATCCTGACCTGTACCAACAGACCTCTTCCTTCAAGGATTGCATCAATGGAGTTGCGAAATTCGAGGGCAATCAGCAGCGTCAGTAACATGCCGAAGGTGATCTGGAACATTTTATAATCGACCGCACCGCTCAATTGCGATGTTGCCATCTCATAGACGTTGTCCAGTAAGCGCAGTAGCGCAACCACAATGATCAGTGCAAGCACAAGACTGACAATCAGTGTGATAACGTACTCGAAACGTTCGAACAGCGTCAGTTCAGGC
This sequence comes from uncultured Gammaproteobacteria bacterium, assembly GCA_945787155.1. Lineage (GTDB taxonomy): Bacteria > Pseudomonadota > Gammaproteobacteria > SZUA-140 > SZUA-140 > SZUA-76. The sequence continues at coordinate 21,130 of CALZHD010000014.1, forward strand.
CATAGCTCTTTTAGTCGCTGTAGTCCTTTGCTATTTGAATGGACCAGTTTATTTTTATCCATTGACGTATCTCTTGTTCTATTTTGTCGTCTATCTATGAGATAGTACTATCTTATGATTTACAGGGCCATATTGATTGCAGCGTTATGATGGCGTATTTAAAAGTGATTTTAGGAAGATAAAATGAGTGATGTAGAGATTGAACCGTCTGTGAACGTTTTTGATGAGCCACTGGTGTCATGTGGTGAGGATCCGGTAACCGGTTTTTTTCGCGATGGCTGCTGTAATACCAGTGAACTCGATTTTGGTTCTCATACTGTATGTGTGCAGATGTCGACCGAGTTTCTGGAATATTCTCGATTTAAGGGGAATGATCTTTCAACACCGATGCCCGAGCATGGTTTTAAAGGGTTGAAGGTGGGGGATAGCTGGTGCCTGTGTGCGCCTCGCTGGCTAGAAGCACATAACGAAGGGATGGCACCAAAGATCTTCTTGACACGTACGCACAAAAAAGCGTTAGAAGTGGTGCCATTGGAGACGTTACGGAAGTATGCAGTGGATTTGAATTGATGACTATGTCATCCAGAATAAAGAGATTGTTGATATAGATCCCTCTGTAAGGGGCCATCAACTGAAACGACTACCATCCAATCGACTACTAGCTTGGGTAGTCTCAATCTAAGGGGGGAGGTATGTTTCGGTGTTGGTTATCTGTGTTGCTGCTTGGGGTTTCACTGGCGGGGCCACTGCACGCTGTCGCTGCGACTATTAAAGTGGCGGGTTCCACCACAGTGTTACCGATTGTCGCTGAGGCGGCGAAACTATACCGTGTGATCCATCCAGATTTGAGCCTGACGGTCTCTGGTGGCGGTTCTGGTGTGGGTGTTGCTAACATTGAACGCGGCATTATCGATATTGGCATGGCATCACGTCCATTGAGTGACAGTGAGGTGCGACGTCTGAATACCACCACAGATGTGATCCCCGTGGCGCGTGATGCGGTGGCTGTTGCCGTTTCAAAAGTAGTTTATGAAAGTGGTGTGCAGGGTCTTTCATTGCCACAGATCGCAGCGATCTATCGTGGCGAGATACGCAACTGGCGTGAGCTTGGTGGGCCTGATGCCCCAATTCTGGTGATCGATAAAGAGGCCTCCCGCGGTACGCGTCATGTCTTTGCCAGTGTGGTGTTGGGAAATGCACGCGCGCGTGCACCGGGTGCCACCATCATTACTGGTTCGAATAATGAAGAGCAGGCGGTGATTTCTCGTAGTGATCAGGCGATTGGCATGCTCTCTAATGCCTGGTTGAATGATCGAGTGCGCGCTGTTGCCGTGGGGGATGGTGAACATGCGATCCTGCCTACTGCCGAAAATATTGCATCAGGACGTTATGCGATAAAACGTGATCTCAATATTCTGGTACCGAAGAATAGCAGTGATGATGTCAGAGGCTTTGTCGATTTTCTGCGTTCAGAACAGGGGCGGATGATTGTACAGGCGGTCGGTTTTCACCCGGTGAGATAATCATAATGGCCTTGAAATGGTGGTTGTCAGCATCGGCACTGTTGTCTTCTATGACGATTCTACTGGTGCTCGGTTTTTTGCTGCAAAGTAGCTGGCCATTAATTCAACAACAGGGCGCAACGTTTATTGTCGGTACCGAGTGGTACCCGTTTGAATCACTGTACGGCATGCTACCTGCCTTTATCGGTACGGTCTGGTCGGTTACGTTGGCACTTTTGATCGCGCTCCCGTGTGGTGTTGCCGCCGCAATTTTATGTGCGGAGTTATTACCGCCACGACTGCGTAGCACTGTGCGCTTTGCGATGGAGTTGATGGCAGGCGTGCCATCAGTGGTTTATGGTCTATTGGGTATGTGGTTGCTGTTACCACTGCTGGAATCACAGTTAAATCTACTGACCGGTCGTACGCTACTGGCTGCTGGCCTACTGCTCGCTTTAATGATTCTGCCGACGATTATGGTGCTCTCTGAGGATGCAATACGCGCTGTACGACAGTCGCAACGTGAAACGGCAAAGAACCTTGGCATCGGTTGGGATGCCACATTGTGGCGGGTATTGCTGCCTCAGGCATGGCCGGGTATTCGTGTGGCAACACTGCTGGCTACGGGACGTGCGATGGGTGAGACCGTGGCAGTGATGTTGGTGGTGGGTTCAATCGATCGTATCCCTGAGCCATTCTATAATTTCCTGCAACCCGCGCAGACATTGACGTCACGTATCGGACGGGAGATGGCTGAGGCGAGCGTTGGCTCACTGCACTGGGCGGCGTTGCTGTTTTGTGGCTTGATGCTGGCGACGATGGCGGTCGCTATTTCACTGTTGACACATCGTAAGGTGGCGGCGGTATGAATTCACAGCATCTCCTGGCTCGTGACACTATTAGCAAAGGGATTGTGTGGCTACTTGCGGTACCCGCTTTATTAATACCTACCATAGTGCTCTGTTATATCTTTTGGCAAGCAGCGCCGGTACTCGACTGGGGCTTTATTGTTGGCACTACCGACGGTGCTGGTTTTGGCGTTTCCGATGGGATATTTGCACAGTTGCTGGGTTCGTTGTTACTGGCAGTCATGGCGTGCGCAATTGCCGCACCGTTTGCCCTCGGCACAGCACTTTATTACCGCACGTATGCCTCACCTCGACAGCAACGATTATTGACGGCGATGTTCAATATGTTGCAGGGGATCCCGCCCATCGTGTTTGGTTTATGTGGATTGGTGGTGCTGGTTAACCTGTTTGCATGGGGTGTTTCACTCATCAGTGGTGCGGTGGTATTGGCAATGGTGGTGTTGCCACTGCTGGTGTTAAATACGCTGGCGACACTTGAGCGTATTCCGCATGGTTATACTGAAGCGGGTATGGCGTTGGGGCTTGGTAACGGCGCGATTATAGGGCGTTTATGGTTGCCGCGTAGCTGGCTCAATCTCTTGACAGGGGTGCTGTTGGCCATGGCGCGCGCGTTGAGTGAGACGGCTCCCATCATGTTTACGGCGACAGTGTTTTCTGGTGTGGTCTGGCCGGACTCACTGTTTTCACCTGTGACCACCTTACAGACGCATATATTCTATCTTGCACAAGAGAGCAACGATCCTCAGGTGATCAGTATCGCGTGGGGAAGTGCGGCGGTTTTAGTATTGTTGGTAGCATCTTTAGGGGTATTGGCAAGACTGTTATACAAACTGGGAGAAGATTGATGGTAGCGGATCTTACACAGGCGGATTGTTTGCGAGTGCCAGCGCAATCGCTAGAGAAACCATCGTCAAACATGGAAGTGACTGCACTTCAGGTAGAGCAGCTTGGATTGCAACTTGATGGCAAGGTGATATTACAGGATGTCAGTTTTTCACTGCCAACGAGTGGTGTGACGTCAGTGATTGGCCCATCGGGTGCGGGTAAGAGTTCTCTGTTACGCTGCCTGAATGGGTTGCTGACGCAATGGTCGGGCACGGTTTTAGTCGATGGGGCTGACAGCCGACAGTGGCGTGGCGGCTGGGACCGACTGCGTCGTCATGTTGGTTTGATTGCCCAGAAACCGGTAGTCTTTGATGCCTCGATTCGTGCCAATGTCTGTTTTGGTATTCATGGCTGGCGTCAACGTCGTCGTGCCGATGAACTGGTCGAAATATCGCTGCGACAGGCGGCACTATGGGATGAGGTGAAGGATCGACTCGATGCGCCCGCAGCAACACTCTCTGTCGGTCAGCAGCAACGTCTCTGCATTGCGCGGGCAGTGGCGATAAAGCCAGCAATATTATTGCTTGACGAGCCGACCGCTTCACTCGATCCGAGATCAAAACAGTTGGTTGAGCAATCTATGCAGCGGTTGGCCAGGGATATACCACTGTTATGTGTCACTCACGATCTTGAACAAGCGCAGCGACTTGCAGGGCGTACGATCTTTATGTGTGATGGACGTGTGATCGAGGAGGGTGAAAGTAACCAGCTTTTCAGTCAGCCGGAATGCATTGAGACCCGCGAGTTTCTACGCTGGAGCGTTTGCGATTGCAACTGAATGTTTTCATGATGCATTTTTCTTATTTTTAAAACTCATCGTGTTGGATTTATTAATCGTTTTCTCGAGTTCTTCTACCAGCATATTGAGTTCTTTGTAATGGGTAGTGATGGCTGCAATATCAGCGATAACGTGTGATGATGCATCTGCTGGTTCGCTCATGCTCTGGATAATTTCGTCGCTGATAGCCATCTGCTGATGCATTGAATCTGACATTTTCTGATACATCTTCGTTGTCTCTTCAACTGCTGTGGCAACGATATCTAGCGAAGATTTGGCATTAATAACAAGTTGTGTATTTTCGCTCGCTAGACGACGACTACTATCCAGTACCGTCACAGCATGGCTGGTCTTGTGATGAATCTTGGTGACCATGTCATTGATTTCACCGGTTGATTGCTGTGTTCGTTGCGCCAGGGTTCTTACTTCATCAGCAACAATCGAAAATCCCCGTCCATGATCACCGGCGCGAGCCGCCTCGATCGCGGCATTTAGGGCGAGCAGGTTGGTTTGATCAGCAATGGCTTTAATGGAATCGACAATCAAAGTGATTTGTTTACTCTCGTCATCAAGCTCGCTAATCGCTTGTGCGCTTTCGTTAACTGCACTTTCAAGCTGCTTGATTCCATCGATTGTTTGATTGATGACCGTTTGTCCCTCTTTCGCAGCATGGTTTGCCTGCTGTGCAGCGCTGCACGCGGCGGCTCCGTTTTGTGTGACTTCTTGTGTTGTCATCGACAGCTGTTCCATCGCATCGGTGGTCGTAGGATTATTCACATGTGGCTGAGGAATATCTGCATTTGATGCTATGGTAAGTATCTGTTTTGTTTTATTGGTTAAACGAGTGGATGACTGTTCGATATTTGACTGGGTAATTTGAAACCGCTTTAGCATCGTATTCAAGCTCCCCACCAGTGAGACGATTTCTGGGCCACCCGAAGTATCTATCTGTTTAATTGCATCAAAACCACAACCTATCTCTTCAATGTTTTTTCTTAATTGATTTAATGGATTGGTAACTAATTTAGAATATGTGATTTGAATTGTGCCGAGGAAGAGAAGTGAGATTATGATCACTGCTAATGCAAAAAATATGAATTCATCGGTTAGATCTATATTGTTTGGCATAATCTCCTGTCGGTCTGATTCGGCGGTGATGAGCCATTCCAGTCCTGGTATCGCGAGCGGGGCAGAGGATGACAGCAGCTCTGATGCATCGTTATCTGGCGTGGCTTTGAAGACACTGTCAACAGGTAGGGAGGAGAAGGGTTGTTCGCTTAAACCCGATGCTTTGCTAAGCCTGGTCGTAATCGATTGTTCATTATCATTGATGATGGCACTGATTCGAGTCTTTGAGAGCTGGAGTACCAGGACACCAATCTTTTCGTCGTTATTAAAAATTGCACTGGCGATGAAGGCAGCAGGTTGTTCGAAATTTGGCATATATGGAGTGAAGTCGACAGTGGATATAGTGCCTCGTTGTGTTGCCTGATTGGCCTGCATAAAGAGCTGTGCAAGTTCAGAACTGGCATGGGGGCCATTGATCAATGAGGTGGCAAAGTCGATCTGTTTGTTGACCGAGTAGATAATTTTTCCACTCTGCGCATCGACTAGAAATAGATTTTCATACTCAAAGCGCTGAGTGAACTTTTCAATATGAGAATGAAATTTCTGGTGAGTCTGTCCATAGTCAGTCCCTTTTAACAGTGGATCTGATTCCTTTGCGTTTCTGGAAGATGCCAGGAATGTGTACTGTAGCGCAAGTGTCTCGTTATCGAGCCTGTTATGTAAGCTGGCCGTGGAGATCTCGGTGCCGTTACGTTGCGTATACTGAGCGGCGAATTCCTGATAATAACCGACAACGGTGGGGAGGTAGGTGCCTCGAATTTTGTCGAGTTCGCTGTCATACTTCTTGAACGCGTGGTTAAACGCTAGCGTTGCATCGATTATCATACGGTCGTTGGCGAGCGTGATCAGCTGATTTCGTATCGTGGTGAAATAGTCCTCTATGCGTGATTTTTGCAGGTCACGTATCGAAATCAGTCTGTTTTGCAGCGCTTGCGCCTGCTTTTGTTCTGTCACCGTCTGCGCTAGATGATAGCGGTTTACTGCTGCACTCAACAGGGTGACAGTCATCAAAAGTAACAGTGTTGTAAATAGTATTGTGCCGATGATCAGTCTATTTTTCATTTTCATATCAAGCATCTATCCACATGTTTATATGCGCTACTGTCGCTTTTTGTGTGGTTGAGAGGGTTTCATGTCAAATACGTGACGAAATAAACCGTTAGTCGTTTAAAATGCAAGATGTGTACCCCGGCCGCGTTTAGTCAGATAGCTGTGCTGTTTGTGGACGTCGATATGCGTATAATGGCCGGCTTGTCATTAGATAGCCGGTTAATTAATCAAGAATTTCTATTATGTTGCAGATTTACAATACCCTTAAAAAACAAAAAGAACGCTTTACCCCGATTGAGCCTGGCAAGGTGCGGATGTATGTCTGCGGTATGACGGTCTATGACTACTGCCACGTCGGACATGCGCGGGTGCTGGTGGTCTTTGATGTGATCGCACGCTATCTGCGTGAAAGCGGCTATGCGCTGACATATGTGCGTAACATCACAGATATCGACGATAAAATCATCAATCGTGCCAATGAGAATGGCGAGTCGATAGACGCCCTGACATCACGCTTTATCAATACAATGCGTGAAGATGCCGCGGCACTGGGGGTGTTACCCCCCGATATGGAGCCGTGTGCCACCACCTCGATGGAACAGATTATCGCGATGATCGCGACGCTGGTTGATAAGGGGTACGCCTATGCCGGTGATACTGGCGATGTCTATTACGACGTCAGCCGTTTTGAATCATATGGGCAGCTGTCGGGAAAACGTACCGAAGATCTGCGTGCTGGTGAACGCGTCGATGTGGTGGGGGCGAAGGATGACCCGCTCGACTTTGTATTGTGGAAGTCAGCCAAGCCCGATGAGCCAAGTTGGGATTCGCCATGGGGTAAGGGGCGTCCGGGGTGGCATATTGAATGTTCAGCGATGTCGACTGACTGCCTGGGTGATCACTTCGATATCCATGGGGGCGGCCTCGACCTACAGTTCCCGCATCACGAAAACGAGATTGCGCAGAGTGAAGCGGCGACCGGCTGTAAATTTGTCAATTACTGGATTCACAACGGCTTTGTACAGATCAACGAAGAGAAGATGTCAAAATCGCTGGGGAATTTCTTTACATTACGTGAAGTGTTGAAGGAATACGCACCTGAGGTGATCCGTTATTTCATCCTCGCCAGTCACTACCGCAGTCCATTGAACTACGCCGATCAAAACCTTGATGGTGCAAAGTTGGCGCTGGAACGTTTTTATACTGCCCTACGTGGTGTCGATGCGGCAGCGGTGAGTGATGGCGGAGAGTATCAACAACGTTTTCGTGATGCGATGGACGATGACTTCAATACCCCTGAGGCACTGGCGGTACTCTTTGAAATCGCGACTGCATTGAATCGTGCCAAGGCAGATCAAGCAACTCAACTGGCCTCGCAACTGGCGGGCCAGCTGCGCTATCTGGCTGGCGTAATCGGCCTGTTACAGGGCGACGCGGAGGCCTTTCTGAAGGGAGATGCCGACGATGATGGGTTGAGTGATGAGCAGGTCGAGGCGCTGATCCAGCAACGCATAGATGCCAAACAGGCGAAGGCGTGGACTGAGGCAGACCGTATCCGCAATGAATTGCAGGCGCAAGGGGTCATCGTTGAAGATGGTGCAGGGGGAAGCCGCTGGCGTCGCGCCTAGCGGCTGCTGAGTAATAGCCAGCCGCAGAATAAAGCTGAGTCCTCTCAGTCCTGATTAATCAAGGGCAACCCTGTTCAACGCAGGATGGTTACCCGACACTATCGCCCTCCCTGGTGGTCACAGGGACTAACTGTGGCGCCGTTTCTTTTTCTTCCTTCACGGTTTGTTCACTTGGCGTCGACTTTGCCCTGTTTTGTGGGCGTGAAAAGGCCGGCGTGCGGTTGACCGGGGTGCTGGTGGTATCTGGAGCTTCAGGTTTGAGTGCATTGACGACGCGGTCTAGCAGTGCAAACAACAGGTCGATGCTGTAGCCACCGATAAAACCGAGAGCGGCCTCGGTGATCTTGACATTGGTCTCTACAATGCCACCGCTGCTGTATAGCAGGACGATGACACCGCCACTCAAGGTGCCGAGCACGAGGCGGTTGCGGAATTCGGGGAGTCGTCTCGGATCGAAGGTGCGTTCTCGGAGCTGGGTTTCTGCCTGACGAAGTAAAAACACAGAGGCACCGAAGGCACCATACATAAACGGTATCAGTGTGATGATCAGTGAATATAGATAAGTGGCTTTACTGAACAGGCTGGGATCTTCGGTTACCCATGTCGAAGCATTAAACTCAAATATATATTGGTAGAAATTCATCAAGATGATCATGGCAAGTGCAATAAACGATGCGAACCACATATTGCGCACATGCCGACCGGCATCGGTATTCATGTAGTCTTTGCTGCTACGTGCATTTTTACATTCGGTAGCACGGAGGCTGATCGCCGTTGTCGGTGCAAGCTGCCTGCCGAGTATCAGGTAGCATTTTTGTAGATAAGCAACGTCGTCGTCACTAAGCGCATGTTTCTGTATGATCTTGGTATCCCACATACGATACAGCTCATCCATGTGTATATCTTCAGGGAGATTACCACGCTCTACGGCGAAGATGGCGAGACGCAGCACATCCTTGAGGAAGCCTGTCAGATTAGTGATGTGTTTCTGATCGGTTTGTTGGGGGGTACTTTCCATAATATGATTCTCCTGTGTATTCCCGCTGTCTTACTGGAGTCTTATTTAAGCTTGATAGTAAATGTCCGCTGAAAATCTTTCGCCGGGATCTTTTTAGTCCCTCTGGGATCACGAATGCGCCATGCGTTGGCACTAAGATCAACCGTACCGGTGGTGGCATTACGGCAAAAGCTGATGGTCATAAAATGTTCTCGCGTACGTGTGCGAGGGTAGGCAGAAAAGATATTGCCTCTTTTCGTGCTGACTTGATAAAGCTTGTTATAGGTGACTTTCGATGGTTTCCAGCCGTTGAGCCTGCATACCTCTGGCGATGGGAATGAGGTCGGTTTTGATTTTGCCTTGTCAGTCATCAGACCGTTCAGATAGGTCAAATTCGAGAGTGGCGATGCGATGATCTCGATCAAGCGTGGCCCTTTGGCTTCATTCCCTAGCTGAGTAGTAGCGATACGTCCGAAGTGGACGTCACCGCTCAGCAGTACGATATCGTGACCACTGGCAGCAAAGGCTTTTAGTAGTTTTGCGTACTGCTGTGTGTAGTCGAGCAGGTTTCGTTCTGTTATGTTTTCTTCTACGATTAATGGTTGTGATGCGATAAACACACCCGGTGAGCGCAGTTCACTGGCCCATTTTGTAATTTTCCTGAGATTGGCTGGGGTAGTGAATCCATTCTCATCTCTATCTGAACGAAAATCAGCAATACAAACCGAAAGATCCTTTCCGATCGAAAAGGTTTCAAAGGCAGCGCTACACTGGACGTTGCGCACGCCATCGGTGGCAACCGCATCCCACGCCTTACGTACATGGTGCAGACGCAGTGCCTGGAGCTGCGGGATGATTGATTTGTAAAATGGATAGTCGTTCCAGAATTCATGGTCATCAGGTAGCATCCAGGTACCACCATTGCTCAGAATACTGCCCATCGCCTGCCAGTGCAGGGCGTAATCATTGGCAACGCGCTGACGGATCTCACTCGGCACCAGAGACAATGAATCGAAACCGATATCGAGATAGACCTGGTCGCCTGTTAAAAAGGTGATATCAGGACGGACGTTCTCCGGCCCATGACGGTAAAGCGCTTTATAGGCCTCTGCGGCACGCCCACCATCGCGGTGATTGTAGAAACAACTGCCAAGGGCAATGGTAAAAGGTTTTTTCCCTTTAAGCGGAATCCGCTGAGGCAGTGTGGTGAAGGTACCACTGCGCAACTGTTGCCATGATTGTGGAATCTCATTGCCAACCGCTTCGATGCGACGGATAAAATTTAGATCATAGCGTTTTCCGGGAATAAGGTCGTTGAACTTAAGCACCTTGTAAAAACGCTGGTTCATTTTATCAAAAGGACGTTGCCACGCCTCTTTAGTGATTCGTTTAGTCCGTTTGCTGCCATCGGGGAGAATCAGTTCGACACGTGCTACATCTGGTTTTTTCAGTGTTGGAAAGAGGGTGCCCACCCATACCTCAACAGTGGTTGATGTCACGCGATGCACTACCAGTGACCATTGACTGGTGTTGGTTGCTTGATTACTCACATGGTTGCTCCCTGAATGTGTGGTGATGCATCAATACATTATGGACTGTTATTAGATGTTATCGCATCTCTTTCATAAACCATATAAAAAACAAGTTAACTATTTGGTTTGGTTCTGTCAAGAAAGGACGTTGTGATAAGGGAAAGGTGTACAGTGTTAATGGTTATGTGAGTGGCTATCCTCTGCTGTTGTTTCCGTTTCGACTGTATTGGCCTCTTCATCAGTCAACAGTGCATCACCGCCGCGAACCACCACATGGTCATCAGCAGTCACCCCTTGCGTGATGATCACCTGGCCATGGTGCTCCCTTCCAGTGATTACAGTTCTGCGTTCAAAAAATTCTGCACCCCGCATAATATGGATGAATGTTTCTTTGTTATGTTGGTGGATGGCGGATGCTGGCAGCATCAATTGCTGTTGTGCATCAATGGTGGGTGATTGAATCATCAAACCCGCCTGCCACTGCGCTTCCTTTTCAAGATAGGTGGTGTTGCTTGGGATGCTTCGTGGCGTAACATTTTTCGATGCTGCGTAGCTGGGGTAGACGGTAACAGTACCGAGGTCATGGCTGGTTGTCATCGTGGGTGAATGCAGTTGCAGCGATAGCTGTCGTTCGCCGGCGTACTGTGGCAACGCCACTTCGATGTGGATACCCGCGCGCACCGGCCGCTTACCGCTGAAGGTTTCATCCGGTGCACCACCGCCAGAGAGGGTGATGGTGATGAAGCCGTCCGGGATGGGGGTGTAATCACTCAATTGAGTGAAGTGGGCAAGAAAGACCGAGTCACGTTTTGCCACTAACGTCTCGTATTGCAGGAACAGTTCATTTTGAGCGGTGAAGTGGACAAGGTGCTGTGAGCGGTCTACATGCTCGTCATCACCGCTATGGTCGTGCTCAACGCCCTCAGCATGGTCGTGGGCACCCGCGTCGTGGTCATCGTGACCTGGCTTGTCGCATCCCATCAGCACGAGTAGCAGCAGAAGGGGAGTGAAGAGACGTGTGAGCATAGTGTTTATATTATTAATGGATTGCATGGATTGCAGGGCATCTTATAGTGGCTGAATGTGTGTTTCAACGGTTGTCATTCTTGTCGCAAATGGTTCATTTCTCAAATGTCAGTGTATAATTTTCCTGTCATCACGAAAAAAGGGTGCCACACACGCTTGAATTCTGGCAAAAATGCTCATACATCGTATAATTCGAAATCAACAAAGTTAACATCAATTTATACTGAAAAAAGTTGGAGTTATTGAATGAAGCGTATTTTTCTGTTTCTGGCAACTAATCTGGCGATCATGATCGTTTTGAGTATCACGCTTAGCCTGCTCGGCTTTGAGGGATATATGGATGCGCAGGGGATCAACCTGGATCTACAGGCGTTGCTGGTATTTTGTGCCGTCTTTGGTTTTGGTGGTTCGTTTATCTCACTGGCGATCTCGAAATGGATGGCGAAGCGCACAACTGGCGCCAAGGTGATCGAACAGCCCTCCAATGAGACCGAACGCTGGCTGGTGGCCACCGTGCAACGTCAGGCCGAAAAGGCGGGTATCGGCATGCCGGAAGTGGCGATCTTCCCATCAGCGGCGCCCAATGCTTTTGCTACCGGCATGAGTCGCAACAAGGCGTTGGTCGCG
>CALZHD010000014.1:33282-34286 GCA_945787155.1 uncultured Gammaproteobacteria bacterium
CGATCGTGTGATCCTCAAAAATGACCGCGGCCACGGCATCGGTTTTTATGTGACGATGATCATTGCAGAGATATTCCTCGGTGTACTGGCGGCCATCATTGTGATGTGGTTTAGCCGCAAGCGTGAGTTCCGAGCGGATGAGGGTGGCGCGAATCTATCTGATCGCAACAAGATGATTTCGGCATTGGAAGCGCTAAAGCGTGCGAGTGGTGCAGAGCCGCTGCCGGATCAACTGGCAGCCTTTGGTATCGCAGGTGGTATTGGCAGTGGCATCAAAAAACTATTTATGAGCCATCCACCACTGGATGAGCGCATTGCCGCGCTGAAGGCGATGCAGTAAAAATACTGTTTGCTAAGTTGATCAAAAGGGCGTGATATGACGCCCTTTTTTATTGCTTAATCACATTCTATATGTTGCATATGATGACTGTTGCTAAACAGATAGCCATTTATAGAAGGGAACAAATATAACTATTAATCAGCTGCTTATTAGTATTCTTTTGTTTTTAGTGAGTGATAGCTGGCGATCATCAGATATTTTTACAGAGTGAGTAATAATTGAGTAATAATGGCTGTCCTCTTTAGCGCCATCCAAATCGACATGTTTATGTGCGCGTTGAGAAAGAAGAGATAGAAGTGCGTAAGCTCGTGAAGCGAAATAGCGGGGTCTGGGTGCCTAATAAAAAGCTCTGGAAGCTGCCGTATCAGAAGGCGGTTTCGCTGGGATTCAAGGGTAGAATCGTACCCCAATGAGGAGGGTGCTGTGGATGTTTCCACTATTGGAAATTGATGTGTATTAGTGGATATAAATATCCAGTACTGGATATAAATGGGGTGTCCAGATATGGGTATTTTGTTTCCAGATATGGCAATATGGCTAGATGTGGAAACTACATCTAATCACTGTTGAACTAAACCGCTTACGCGGAGCTTGCTAAAAACATACCCTCATACGACACATCATTTCATACTTATCTCAGGCCCATGAGGGCTGATTCAAAACA
>CALZHD010000015.1 GCA_945787155.1 uncultured Gammaproteobacteria bacterium
AATGCAGGAGCAGCTTTAGTGGGCGTAGAGCCATTGTGGTAGCAGTGTTGAGGCAACGAGAGAACGAAGTGAGCAAGGTTGTGCGAAAGCGCTGCGGACCGCAGGGCGGTCGGGGAAAAAGGAATCAGCTGTCGCGTAAGTGAGTGAATTATTGGCATGGACGCCAAATAATTTTTAGAGAAGTAGCGACACAATCGTCATTTTCCTCTTTAATACTGCCTCTATATGGGAATGCTCTGAATTTAAGGTAGAATGGACTGCTTCGATTAATGAGTCGGCGTAGTCCAGAAAATAAATCTATGAGTTATCAAGTCATTGCGCGTAAGTGGCGGCCTAAGGTGTTTGCCGAGATGGTCGGGCAGGAGCATGTCCTACGAGCCATTATCAATGCGCTGGATAATGATCGCCTGCATCACGCCTTTCTGTTTACCGGTACCCGTGGGGTGGGGAAGACGACGATTGCGCGCATTCTCGCCAAATCCCTGAATTGTGAAACGGGTATTAGTTCGAAGCCTTGCGGGCAGTGTAGTGCCTGTCACGAGATCGATGAGGGCCGTTTTATCGATCTGATTGAGGTCGATGCGGCCTCGCGTACCAAGGTCGAAGATACTCGTGAGCTGCTGGAGAATGTGCAGTACGCGCCGACACGCGGGCGTTATAAGGTCTATTTGATCGATGAGGTGCACATGCTCTCGACCCACAGTTTCAACGCGCTGTTGAAGACGCTGGAGGAGCCGCCGCCGCATGTGAAATTTCTGCTCGCGACCACCGATCCACAGCGTCTGCCGGTGACGATTCTGTCGCGTTGCCTACAGTTTAATCTAAAACGCCTGCCGCAAAAGCTGATCAGCGAGCATCTGGCCTTTGTGCTGGGCGAAGAAAAGATAGAGTTTGATCAGCCCTCGCTGACGTTACTGGCGCACTCAGCGGATGGCAGTATGCGCGATGCGTTGAGCCTGCTGGATCAGGCGATCGCCTATGGTGGTGGCAGCTTGGATCAGGTTGAGGTGCGCGAGATGCTCGGTTCAATCGATCAGCACCATGTGATGACATTGCTGAAAAGTCTGGCGGATCAGAATGGTGAGGCGTTGTTACAGCAGGTCGATGCACTGGCGCAACAATCACCGGATTTTGGCGGCGTACTGGCGGCGATGATCAGTGTATTACATCAGATTGCATTGGTTCAGGCAGTGCCGACAGCGCTGAATGACGAAACTGCTGAGCGTGATGAGATCATGGCGTTGGCGGCAAAGATGACGCCGGAAGATGCACAGCTCTTTTATCAGATTGCATTGTTGGGACGTCGTGACCTTGAGCTGGCCCCAGAGCCACGTAGCGGTTTTGAGATGGTATTGCTGCGCATGTTGTCATTCCGACCTACGAGTGCAGCGATGCCGCAGGCATCGAACAAGGGTGGGACGAAGGTCGCACCTGCTGCAGCTAGTAGCGCGGTGGTTCCTGCTTCGACTGCTGCTGCAACGGCAAGCGTAAATAAAATGGTAGCCGCACCTGCCACAACCATCAGTAATGAGTGGAGTGAGGTTGTGGCTGCGCTCAATCTCAGAGGCGCAGTGCGTAGCCTGGCGGTGAATTCCTCGCTGCTTGAGCGCACCGACACCACGCTCACCCTGTTATTAGATGAGGGTCACGCGCATCTGCGCAACAACAAGTTTGAACAGCGCTTTGAAGAGGCATTGCAGCAGTACTTCGGACAAAAATTAAAGTTGGTGATGAATGTGGGTGCACCTGAAGCCGAGACACCAGCATCTAAGGAGGTGCGTGTCGCGGGTGAACGTAAACAGACAGCATTGGAGACGATCGAAGGTGACGCCAATGTAAAATCACTGCAAGAGGCCTTTGGTGCGCAGGTGATACCAGAGTCGGTGATCGCCATTGATTGATGTAGGCTGGCAAAGCATGGCAGTCGTTATTTTTTGGTAATAGATGATTCAAGAGCGAGGTAAGATTATGAAAGGCGGGTTAGGTAATTTGATGAAGCAGGCACAACAGATGCAGGCTGATATGCAGAAGGCGCAGGAAGAGCTGGCCAATCTGGAAGTGACCGGTCAGGCCGGTGGCGATATGGTCAGTGTGGTGATGACGGGACGACACGATGTGCGTCGTGTCTCTATCGATGACAGCCTGTTGCAGGACGATAAGGATATGCTGGAAGATCTGATTGCCGCGGCCGTGAATGACGCCGTGCGCAAGGTTGAGAAAGAGAGTCAGGAGCGCATGTCGAGCATGACTAGCGGCATGCCGCTTCCTCCGGGAATGAAACTGCCATTTTGATGATTGTGATTTGGCCGTCATCAGGTCTGGTTGTTGAGTAATGGTAGATAGTTCACTGATTGGGCGGCTGATTGAGGCGTTGCGTTGTCTGCCTGGTGTAGGGCCGAAGTCGGCACAGCGCATGACCTTTCATCTGCTGGAGCGTGATCGCGACGGAGCAAGGCGGTTAGCGCAGGCCTTATTGGTGGCCGCTGATCAAGTCGGCAACTGTCAGGTGTGCCGTACGTTGAGTGAAGATGATGTATGTCGAATCTGCGCCAATCAGGGGCGTGATCGTAGTCAGCTCTGCGTTGTTGAGATGCCGGCCGATGTGCAGGCCGTAGAGCAGTCAGCGGCCTATCGCGGGATTTATTTTGTGTTGATGGGGCATCTCTCTCCAATCGATGGTATCGGTCCGGATGATATTGGGCTGGATCGTCTGGCGCAGCGTCTTGATGAGGGTGAGGTCAAGGAGGTGATCCTGGCGGCAAATCCAACGGTAGAAGGTGAGGCGACCTCGCATTATATTGCAGAGCTGGCGCGTGCCCGAGGCATCAAATCGACGCGAATTGCCTATGGCGTTCCGTTTGGTGGAGAGCTTGAATATGTGGATGGTGGAACGTTGTCACATGCCTTCACGGGGCGGCGAGAGGTCTGAATGTGATGTTTATCACTGAGCATCAGAATATGGCATGTTACCTTTCAATATAATATTGTGAAATATATAGGGAATATTGATTATATAATCCCCCTCTCTTTATGTAGTCTTGATATACTTAATAATGATGTTTTCGTGGGAGAGGCACTTCGGTGACGCGAGAAGCCTCAAGGATAAAGGTGCCTGAATGCAGTTAACACTCTATACAGATTATTCCTTCCGTGTGTTGATCTATCTGGGTCTGAAAGGTGAGGGGCTGGCGACGATCACCGAGATCTCGGAAAACTACGAGATTTCTCGTAACCACCTGGTTAAAGTGGTGCACAATCTTTCCAATAACGGTTTCATTCATACCGTACGTGGCAAGGGTGGTGGTATGCGGCTTGCCTTTGCGCCGGAGGATATCAATGTAGGTACCGTAGTGCGTGCTACGGAAAAGAATTTTAATATTGTTGAATGTTTTGATCGTGATAACAGTAATTGTCCAATCACGCCGGTGTGTGCGCTAAAGGGCGCGCTCAAAGAAGCAAGTCGTAACTTTATTGGTGTGCTGGATCGATATACGTTGGCGGATGTGTTGGTCAATCGTGATGAGCTTGCGGGTTCATTCAAGTCGATCAAGATTGTCGAGCAGCAGCCACCCGTGGCGTTGAGTTCCTAGTCGCTACTGTTAATGTCGTTATAGATATTGTAGTAACTTTCCATCCGCACTGAACTGATCTTTCCTTCCTTCGCTGCTGCCTCAATGGCGCAGCCATCATTGTGGCGGTGGCTGCAATTTCTGAATTTACATGCGCCCAAATAGGGCTGGAACTCTCTAAAACCCAGTGCTAGTTGCGTGGCGTCGACTTTCCACAGGCCAAACTCACGTACACCGGGGGAGTCGATCAGGTGACCGCCCTGTTGCAGGTGGTAGAGCATGGTGGTGGTGGTGGTGTGTTTGCCGAGTCCCGAGTGAGCTGAGACTTCGTTGGTACGAATCGCCAGTTCCGGCATGATGGCATTGATCAATGATGATTTTCCAGCACCAGACTCACCCACAAAGATACTGGTTTTATCGCAAAGCTGGGCATTCAATGCCTCGATCCCTATCTGGGCCTTGGTGCTCGTCAGCAGTGTGCTGTAGCCAATTGCCTGATAAATTTTCAGTGCCAGCTCCATTCGCTCGATGGTTTTTGGTGAGGCAAGATCACACTTGTTGAGCAGGATCAGTGGTGTCGCGCCGAGCAACTCTGTTGCGACGATATAGCGATCGGTCAGCGCACTGTTGAACTCATAGCTGGCTTCTTCATCGCCGACGTCGGGAATGGCGTTGACGATGATCAGTTGATCGATGTTGGCCGCGGTCTCTTTGGGTTGCCCACGGCGATCGGGGCGTGTCAGCACGCCACGGCGAGGCATCACTGCAGTGATCACACCACCATCGCCACTGACCTCCCATGTCACAAAGTCGCCACATAGCGGTGATAATTTTTTGCGGCTGACACACTGGGTGATCGTACCGTTACTGCCTTCAACCGCGTAGAAATTGCTATAGCGTGCGATTACGAGTCCATTGTGTCCGTCTGGAAATATGATCATCGAACTTGTCGATTCGCTATTTCTGAAAGCCTTTGCAGCACTGGATTACTCCCTTTTTCTGGCAAGGTGCGCAACCCTGACAGGTGCGGGTGGGTGAGAGTCATGAAAGGCAGAATAAAGACTGTCTGGTGTCAGTGTCGCGGCATTCTCTTCGTACATTTTTACCAGCGCATTAATTAGATCTTCGGCTTCAGCATGTTCGGCCGCAAAATCATCGGCCTCGAACTCATGTTTGCGTGAGACGCGAGACATGATTGGCCCTATGAAAAAGGTAAATACGGGTGTGACCAGGATAAACAACATCAGTGCGGTGTGGGTCGATGGTGTCTCGATACCGAGGCCGAGGTAGAACCACTGCTGGTTGATTAACCAGCCGAGTAGCGCCAGTGCTACGAGGCTCATTGCCGCCGTTGAGAATAACCGTTTTTTGATGTGACCATGTTTAAAGTGGCCTAGCTCGTGCGCGAGCACGGCCTCTATCTCTTCCGTTGAAAGTGATTCGATCAATGTGTCGTAAAAGACGATTCGCTTGTTGGTACCAAGCCCGGTGAAATAGGCGTTACCGTGGCCGGAACGTCGCGAGCCATCCATCACAAAGATGCCGTTGCTGCTGAAACCGGTCTTCTGCATCAGGGTCTCGATGCGTTGTTTCAGTTCCTGATCTTCTAGCGGCTGAAATTTGTTGAAGAGCGGAGAAATGAAGGCTGGGTAAGCCCACATCATAAAGAAGATAAAAGCCATCCACACCAGCCACACATAGAGCCACCACAGGCTGCCTGACTGCTGCATCAGCCACAGGACGATCCATGCCAGCGGGATGCCAAAGGCGAGCGAGATTGCGATCGTCTTAAGGGTATCGGTGATAAAGAGCTTTGGCGTGCTTTTATTAAAGCCGAAGCGCTCCTCGATGAAAAATGTTTTGTATGCCGAGATTGGCAGATCAAGCAGGCTGCCGATGACAAAGGCGCTGACGAGCACCCCGACACCGGTAGTGAGTGGTGATAGCTCCAGTGCCAGCCATGCATTATCGAGCAGGTTGAGGCCTCCGCCGATGGTCCAGCAGAGCAGCAGCAGTGTGGCGATAATCAGATCAAGGATTCCGAGGCTGATGTTAGTGGTAGTGTAGTCTGCAGCCTTGTGATGGGCATCCAGCGAGATCTTGCTGTCGAACGGTGCAGGCACCGCCCCTCGGTTGTTGGTGACACAGCGTGTTTGACGTAGGCCAAGCCAGATCTGCACACTGAGCGTGAGTGCTGCCATGAGTAGAAATGTCACTGAAAATGTATTCATTTATCTCCGATTCCGTTATCCGATCCCGCTATCCGAGCCCGCTATCCGACCCAGTTACGCGACGCGCGTGACACTCTGGTACAATGCGCATTAAAATCATTAAATTAATTTAGTCTCTAATTTAGCCTGGGAAGAGTTTACCACTATGCCGCAAAGCCCCAACAACCTTGTTTGGCTCGATCTGGAAATGACAGGTCTGCTCCCTGAGCAGGATTATATCATTGAGATCGCCACGATCGTTACCGATAGCGAACTGAATGTACTCGAAGAAGGGCCGGTGTTCGCCATTCATCAAAGTGATGAGGTGTTGAATGGTATGGATGAATGGAATACGCGTCAGCACGGGCGCTCAGGGCTGGTTGATCGGGTGCGAGAGAGTAAGATTACGACGGCTGAAGCGGCGCGCGAGACGCTCGATTTTATCCAGAAGCATGTGCCTGCACGACAATCACCGATGTGTGGTAACAGCATCTGTCAGGATCGTCGTTTTATGTATCGCCTGATGCCGGAGCTTGAAGCCTATTTTCATTATCGTAATCTCGATGTCAGTACGTTGAAAGAGTTGTCACGTCGCTGGTCACCAGAGGTTTATAAAGGGTTTAGCAAAGAGTCTTCACATCTGGCGATGGATGATATTCGTGACTCGATCAATGAGCTTAAACATTATCGCGAGCATTTTATCCAGTTGTCGTAGTATTAATATTAATTCGATTTAGTTTGTTTATTCAGTTTATAGGAGTCGCGGATGAGTAATGCTTCGCAGGCGTGGCGAGTTGCCATGCATATCAACAAGGGTGAAACGGGTTCTGTCGTCATCGTCAGTCACGATGGTGCAAAGACGAGCGTTACTAAGATCCCATCGACTCATGCTGAGAGTGATGCGCGAGAGCAGGTCTTCATCGGTGTCGCCTCTGGTGGCGCTGCCATCCAGATGGATGCCAACAGTCAGGCGATCAATCATCAGGGTACCTTTATTGCCGAGAGCTATGTGCCTTACGGCTATCCACATCTTGATGGTGATACCCACTGGTACTCATACGATGGTGATAAAGAGACCGGTGAAGATCGACAGGCTTGCCCCGCGGGGGGCGCGCCGATGCTGGTGGTACGCAATACCGGGGAAAGTGCTGAGGTGGTGAAGATGGTCTGCCTGGGACGAGGCCATCATGTGGTCGCCTTTTCTGCACCGACTAAAATCAACTCCGCTATCCCTGAATATGCCTTTGTCAGTAATCTGCAGGATGGCAATATCGTGGTGTTGGGTAATGATCCTGCCGATGCGGACCATTATCTACAGGTGATCAAGATCATCGACCTGTGTGAGCCGGAGAAAGAGAAGAGCGGTGAGCACTGCACTCCGAATAATGCCTTTCCACACGGCATGGCGTTTTCGCCACTGACCGGCAAGATTTATTGCCTCAATAACGGTTACGCCTCCATCGTTGTCATCGATCCTGTGTCGCTTGAGATCGATTCACGTCTACAGATGAAGATGAGCAGTAACCTGTTGCTGAGTAACGATGGTCGTTACCTGATTGGCAAAGGGGCTGACCGTAAAAATGACCCTGAGCATGTGATGGGGCGCATCTCGGTGGTCGATGTAATGAGTGGCAATACCGAAACCGTGATTGACCTGCCCGATATCTATCCCAGTACCTATCGCTTCAATCGCGATGGCAGCAAGCTTTATGTCACGACCGCCGCCACGGGTAAGGGTGTGCAGCGTGATAATGTGAAGATGGATCTGTTACAGGTCTATGATGCGACAGCACTGCCTGCACTCACGCTGGTGAAAGAGGTCAAGGTGGGGGTGGCTGACTGTGGCCGTCGTCCATTGGCCTACATTGCATCGGAACAGGGGCCGGACCGTCTCTTTATTCCTAATCCGACTGACGGCACGCTCACCGTACTGGATGGTGCTACTGAAGCAGTACTGGAAACCATCGATATCGACGAGGGTGATGCCAGAGAGATCACGTTCTCATTTTGGGATGGGACGATCAGCGGTAGCTAAACCGGTGCTATTGTGGGTGCTGTGCCAGCGCCCACTGAACATGCTCACATACTATCTCTGATGGATGATCACGGCGGTGTTGTAGCGCCGCGATGATCTCGGGTTGAGTGGGTGCATTGCCGAGTGCCACCGCAATGTTGCGCAACCAGCGTTCATGCCCGATACGGCGAATCGCTGAACCTGCAGTGTTGTCGAGAAACTGCTGTTCACTCCACAGAAATAGTTCAACCAGCGCACTATTGTCGAGCTGGTGGCGCACCTGAAAGTCGTGCTCGCGTGTCAGTTGTGCAAAACGATTCCACGGGCAAAATAGCTGGCAGTCGTCGCAGCCATAAATACGGTTACCGATCAGTGGGCGGAACTCCACGGGAATGCTGCCGTGCAGTTCGATGGTCAGGTATGAGATGCAGCGCCGCGCATCGAGCTTATAAGGGGCGATGATCGCAGCGGTGGGGCAGCAGTCGATGCACGCCTGGCAGGTGCCACAGTGGTTTTCACCGGGGGGATCAATCGGTAGTGGCAGATCGGTGTAGAGCTCGCCGAGGAAAAACCACGAGCCTGCTTTTTGATTGATCAGATTGGTGTGCTTGCCGATCCAGCCCATACCCGATTTCTGTGCCAGCGCCTTCTCCAGTACCGGCGCGCTATCGGTGAAGGCGCGATATGAAAATGGGCCGACATGCTGTTCGATCTGGGTCGCGAGTTTTTGTAGCCGTTGGCGCAGTACTTTGTGATAGTCGCGCCCCATCGCATAGCGGGAGATGTAAGCGAGCGCAGGATCGTTCAGACACTCCTCTGCCTGTTGCTGATCGTTGGCCAGGTAGTCCATGCGCACCGAAATCACGCGTAGTGTGCCGGGTTCAAGCTCGGCCGGGCGGCTTCGTTTGGTGCCGTGGCGCGCCATGTATTCCATTTCACCGTGGTGACCTGCATCGAGCCAGTTGAGCAGATGAGCCTCATCTTCGCCGAGATCGGTATCGCTGATCGTCATCGCCTCAAAACCGAGCGCCTTGCTCCAGGCACGGATCTTGACGGCCAGTTCAGCGAGCGCTTCGGGGGTGAGCGGGGGTGATGGTTTCTTTGCCCTTTGCATAAGCGCTATGATAGCGCGTATGAGTAATCTACCGCATAACTTATACCGTGCCGCACAGGTGAGGGCGCTCGACCGTATCGCCATTGATGAGTTTTCCATTCCCGGTATTGAATTAATGAACCGTGCCGGCGCTGCGGCCTTTGCGATATTGCGTAGTCGCTGGTCTCAGGCGCGGCGGATCGTAGTGGTGTGTGGCGGTGGTAACAATGGCGGGGATGGTTTTGTCGTTGCGCGTTTGGCACATGAGGTCGGACTCGAGGTGACGGTGTCGCTGCTGGCAGAGGCTCGTTCGCTGAAGGGTGATGCCCTGCAGGCGTATGAGGCGATGATGGCGACAGGTATTGAGCCGCAAGCGTTCACCCCTGATGCGTTGAGTGATGCAGATCTGATCGTCGATGCGATGCTGGGTACCGGTCTTGATCGAGATGTAAAGGGTGGCTGGCGAGATGCCATCGTTGCAATCAACGGTACCGCAATGCCCGTACTTGCGCTCGATATTCCGTCGGGACTGAATGCCGACACGGGTGCCGTGATGGGGATAGCGATCCATGCCGCAACGACGATCAGCTTTATCGGGGTGAAGCAGGGAATGTTGACCGCAGCGGGTGCTGACCGTTGTGGTGACCTTCTGTTTGATGATCTGCAACTGCCAGCGGCGGTGTATCAAAAGGTGGTGCCATCGGCCCAGCGTATCGACCCTCGATTACGCTCTGAGCTGTTGCCACGCAGATCTCGCTCGACCCATAAGGGTGATTGTGGTCATGTGCTGTTGATTGGTGGTGCGCCGGGGATGAGTGGCGCGGTGCGGATGGCGGGTGAGGCGGCGTTGCGCAGTGGTGCCGGCCTGGTCAGTATCGCGACAGCGCCAGCGCATGCCGCAGTGATTAATCTCACCCGTCCCGAGCTGATGGTGCATGCGGTTGATGGCGCTGGTGCGTTGAGTGCGTTGATAAATAAGGCAGATGTCATCGCGATTGGCCCCGGACTCGGCAGATCCCAGTGGGGCATAATGATGCTGGATAAGGTGCTGAGGTGTGACACGCCGCTGGTGGTGGATGCTGATGCGTTGAACCTGCTGGCGATCGAGCCATACATGCGTGATGACTGGGTGCTGACACCGCATCCCGGCGAAGCGGCGCGACTGTTGAATATCGCCACCGCCGAGGTGCAGGCGGATCGCTTCTTTGCCGCCGATGCGCTGCAGCGGCGATACGGCGGCGTGGTGGTATTAAAGGGATGTGGTTCGCTGGTCGTTGATCAGGATGGCGCGGTGGCGTTGTGCGATGCGGGTAATCCCGGCATGGCGAGCGGTGGCATGGGCGATCTGTTGACCGGCGTGATTGCAGCCCTGATCGCGCAGGGGTTGAGTCTGGCCGATGCCGCAAGGCTTGGGGTGTGGTTGCATGCAGCGGCGGCTGATCGTGCGACTGGACCGGGTCAGGGTGAACGCGGGCTGCTTGCGAGTGACCTGATGCCTCATCTGCGTAAACTGGTGAATGGGTTTTGAAGGTGAGTGAAGTGGAGCGGCGCTGGCAGGTGACGACGGCTGACGAGATGGAGGCACTGGGCGGGTGTTTCGCCAATGTAGCCGGCCACGGCGGCGTGATCTTTCTGCAGGGTCCGCTAGGAGCGGGCAAGACGACCTGGGTGCGCGGTTTTTTAGGCGCACGAGGACATGTTGGCGCGGTTAAGAGTCCTACCTATACCCTGGTGGAATCATACCTACTCGCCGCTGGCACCGTGCATCACTTTGATCTTTACCGTCTTGGCGACCCTGAAGAGCTTGAATATATGGGGATTCGCGACTATTTCTCTGATGATACGCTCTGTCTGGTGGAGTGGCCGGAGCGAGGTGCGGGGATCATCGGTCCCGCCGATATGGTATTAACCCTAATCTATTGTGATAATGGGCGTGAGTTGTCAGCCTGTGCCGGCAGTGAAAAAGGGCGTGAAATTCTGGCGCAGCTCGATTAGAAAAAGGGCGCGATTGCATTTCAGCTCGCAGGGATTTGGTCGTTAGCTGAATTGATGATGTGATGTTAATGAACAGGTTTACGATCTATCTTATTAAAAAATATTGCAATTTATTGGCGAATATATTACAAATGCGAATATGGGAGTAAAGTCGGGCCAAGAGTAATGAAAAAATTGAGTCTCATATTCTTGTTAGCGCTACCGTGGGTTTGCTCTGCAGCGGGCATTCAGGTCGACGGTGTGCGTACATGGCAGGCACCCGATAACACCCGAGTGGTGTTCGATGTGAGTAGTGCGAATGCCGACTACAAGCTGTTTCGTCTTCCCAATCCTCCGCGTCTCGTGATCGATTTTAAGAATACACGCCTGACTGGCAGGGTACTTAAGCCTGCCGGTGATGACCTTATCCTGAAAAATATCCGTACTGCCGCACGTCCCAATAACGATCTGCGTGTGGTGCTCGATCTGCGCGATAAAACCAGATTCAAAAGCTTTCTCTTGAAACCTTATAAACAATACGGTCACCGTTTAGTGGTTGATTTGTTGCATGGGGTGGGAAAATCAAAAGGACCAACAACAGCCTCGAATAGACCCACCACCACGTCGACCAGCAAGGTTGCAAAAGTACGCAAGCAGTTGGCAGAGCCCAAATTACGAGATCTTGTGATCGCAATCGATGCGGGGCATGGTGGTGAAGATCCCGGTGCCCATGGGCCGCGTGGCACCAACGAAAAGGATGTGGTATTTGCGATTGCGAAGAAACTAGCGGCGCTGATAAAGAAAGAGAAAGGGATGCGTCCCCTGATGATTCGAGATGGCGATTATTACTTGAGTCTACGTCAGCGAACTCAAAAGGCACGTGATAATCGAGCCGATATGTTTATCTCTATCCATGCGGATGCCTTCAGGGATAAGCGGGTATACGGGACATCGGTCTATATCCTGTCGGAAAATGGAGCCACCAGTGAGGCGGCACGCTGGTTGGCAGAAAAAGAGAATGCCTCCGACCTGATTGGCGGCGTGAGTCTTGACGATAAAGACAATATGCTGGCGCGTGTACTGCTTGACCTTTCGCAGACGGCAACCAAGCAAGCGAGTTATGAAGCGGGCCGTGAGCTTTTACAGGAGCTGAAGCCACTTGGAAAGCTGCATAAAAAAGAGGTGCAACAAGCGGGCTTCGCGGTGTTGAAATCACCCGATATTCCATCGGTACTGGTCGAAACGGCCTTTATCTCGAATCCTAATGAAGAAAAGAAGCTGCGCAGCAGCAAGCACCAGAATGTACTGGCAAAGGCGTTATTGAAGGGTGTGCGCGATTACTTTTCTAAAAATGCACCTCCCGGTACGCTTTATGCCATGAGGGCGCGCCAGCATGTGATCGCCAGTGGTGACACGCTGTCTGAGATTGCTCAGCGTTATCATGTGAGTATTGCCAGTATCCGCTCTGAAAACAGGTTGTCAGGGGATGGGGTCAGGATTGGGCAGGTGTTAAGAATTCCTGCCTTTGGAGATGGTTAGGGCCGGTTGAACTGATTTCACCGCTAGGCAACTGAGCGCTTGAGTCGCTCTATCTCTCTCGCTTGATTTTCAATCATATGCTCTTGATTCTGGATGATGCCTAGCATTTCGCTGGCGCGTGATGCCGACGGTTGAGTATGATTTCTCTCTGCTAAGATCTGACTAATGATGGTGCGCAGTGCGTGTTCATGGCAGGGTTTTTCGATATATCGCATGACTTGTGCTTCGTTGACTGCACCGTAGAGTGATTCTTTGGTACAGTAACTGCTGATGATGATGCGAGACGTGCGTGGTTGTGATTGCATGAATTTTTTCAGGAAGGTGATGCCGTCCATTTCAGGCATCATGTAGTCAGAGATGACAATGTCGTAGTCGCTCTGAGTCGATTTCTCGAGCGCGATATGGGCAGAGGTAAAGGCATCAATATCACAGTTAGGCAACGGTGCCAATATTCTTTTCAGCATGCGTAGGCATGCGCGCTCGTCGTCGACCAGTAAGATACGATGGGTACGATTCATTGTGATTACTCACTTTTCAGTTTGTCAGTTACGCGATTACGGCGGCAATTTACAGGGTAATGCTATTGCTCATCAGTAGTGTCTTGTTAGGTGGCCTGCTGTCCTCGATGTTACGTATTTATCGGCTTAAATCGGTAAATTTTGAGTGAAAAGTAGGTGGATAGCTGTCGAGCGGGGACATGATTGCTAACATGCTGATATATTGTGAAGATTATTGATTATTGGGATATTGAATCGGAGAGATAAAGATATTATTCGAGTGGATTGTTTATAATGGCAGTGATCAAAAACCGTGGTGCACATACTGATGTCTAATCCCAATCCTGTTTCTGAATCTCAAAACGCTGCGGCGAGGCGGATTCATCATTTATCATCTCAGTTGGCGAATCAAATTGCAGCGGGTGAAGTGGTCGAGCGTCCCGCTTCGGTGGTGAAAGAGTTATTAGAAAATAGCCTGGATGCTGGGGCCACTCAGATTGAGATCGATGTTGAGCAGGGCGGCACACGTCTTATCCGGGTGAGAGATAATGGCGTCGGTATTCATAGGGATGACCTTGTGTTGGCGCTGAATCGGCATGCCACCAGTAAGATCATCGACGCCAGCGATCTGGATGGTATCGTCACCCTTGGTTTCCGTGGCGAGGCACTTCCCAGTATCGCCTCGATTTCTCGCATGAGTCTGGTGTCACGTCAGCAGGGGGATGACAGCGGTTGGCGTGTCAGTAGTGAAGGCTATGCACCTGAGGAAGCGGCAGTGCCCTGTGCGCATCCATTGGGGACGACCGTTGAGATTCGGGACCTCTTTTTCAATACCCCTGCGCGGCGGAAATTTCTGCGTAAAGAGAAGACGGAATTTAATCACCTGGAAGAGGTGATTAAGCGGATTGCATTAAGTCGTTTTGATGTGGGATTGCAGCTCAAACACAATCAACGCGTAGTGTTGTCACTGCGGCCTGTCACCAACGTTGATCACTATATTGACCGGGTAGAGGCCGTCTGTGGACAGCCGTTCAGGCAGCATGCACTGGCGATAGAATATGAAGCCGCAGGGCTGCGATTGTGGGGCTGGGTTGCGCTACCGGCATTTTCACGTAGTCAGGCCGATATGCAGTATTTTTACGTGAATGGGCGGGTGGTTCGCGACAAGTTGGTGAGTCATGCCATTCGTCAGGCCTACCGGGATGTGCTTTATCACGGACGTCACCCCGCGTTTGTGCTGAATCTTGAGATGTCTTCCGAACAGGTTGATGTCAATGTTCACCCTACCAAGCACGAGGTCCGTTTCCGTGAAGGACGGTTGGCACATGATTTTATTTTTCGAGCGATTCACCGTTCACTGGCTGAGGTGAGACCGGGGGATGCCGAGAGCGGTATTTCGACCGATCAACCGCTGCCGAGCCTGGGGCCAAACCTAAGCACGCCAGCCACGCAGGTCCCGCTCCAGACCTCATCCCAGCCAGGCGCTAGCCTGCGTGGCGCCACGACAACCTATACTCGACAGTCAAATATCTCACTAGGGATGCGTGAGCCATTGAACGATGTCTATCAGGCACTTGCTAACGTCACTGCAATACCGGCTGCAATCGATGTTGAGTCAGAAGAGACTGATGCATCAGAAGTGCCGCCGTTGGGGTTTGCCGTGGCGCAGCTGCACGGGGTCTATATTCTGGCGCAGAATGAAGCGGGATTGATCCTGGTGGATATGCATGCCGCACATGAGCGTATTACTTATGAGTGGATGAAGCGGACGTTTAATGAGGGAGGGGTTAAGTCCCAGCCGTTGCTGGTGCCGCTGTCGATTGCTGTCAATCAGAAAGAGGCGGCGTTGGCGGAGGAATTCTCAACGGTATTTGCTTCGCTGGGATTTGATATTCAGCGCATTGCCCCGGAAGTATTGGTGGTACGTGAGGTGCCGACATTGCTCAGCGATGCAGATATCGAAACATTGGTGCGCGATGTGCTGGCCGATATTAATACCTATGGAGAGAGCGTGCGTGTGCAGGAAAGGCTCAACGAGGTGTTGTCAACGATGGCATGCCATGGTTCTGTACGCGCAAATCGAATGCTGACGTTACCTGAGATGAATGCTTTGTTACGCGATATGGAGCGTACTGAGCGCAGTGGGCAGTGTAATCATGGCCGTCCGACGTGGACGCAAATGACACTTGCTGAGCTTGATAAGCTTTTTTTACGCGGTAGGTAGAGGCTCCTCTGAAAAGGTAGCTTTTTAAATACTATGAAGTTCCGTCAGAATGCATCAAGCCGAAAATTAGGCTGAGTAAAAACTATTAGTTGAAGCTATAAAAAACCCGTGTCGCAAGGAAGGAGTATGCGGGGTCACGGGCCAAAGGCACTTCGATGATGCATTGAAAGAATGAGTAGGGGGTACTTCAAAACCTTCACTTTCAATTATCCATATCCCTGAATTGGATGGCGTGATTACAGTCACATCTTTATCGATATTTTGTGTTATCAAATCAGAGCAGAATAAAAAAAGCCCGTGTCGCAAAGGGGAGCAATGCGTGGCACGGACTAAAGTTGCTTAGACGACGCTTTGAAGGATAAAAGGGAGGTGGAGAGCTCCTCCGGCAACCTTCAAGATTCTATTATCTACACTGACAGGGGGAAATCTGTGAGTAGACTCACAGTTTGATGCTTTGGCATAGCGTGGCACACAGGAGGCTTTCTGTATGCCACGCTATAGTGAGAAGATTAGCTATTTGCCGCGAGTATGTTAGCAATGCCGATGTAGTTTGCTGGGGTCATCTCAAGCAGGCGTTTCTTTTCAACCTCGGGGATCTCGAGTGTATTGATAAAGTTTTTAAAGACTTGTGGTGTAATTGTTTGTCCACGTGTCAGCTCTTTGAGTTTCTCGTAAGGTTTTTCAATACCATAACGGCGCATTACTGTCTGAATAGGTTCTGCCAATACTTCCCACGCATTATCGAGATCTTGCAACATACGCTCAGGGTTGCTTTCAAGTTTTGAGATGCCTTTCAGGCAGGAGCGATATGAGATGAGGCTGTAACCGAGTCCGACGCCAAGATTACGTAGCACGGTGGAATCAGTCAGGTCGCGCTGCCAGCGAGAGATGGGTAGTTTGGTGCCAAGGTGCTGAAAGATTGCGTTGGCCAGTCCTAGATTGCCTTCTGCATTTTCAAAATCGATGGGGTTGACCTTGTGCGGCATGGTTGATGAACCGACCTCTCCTTCAACGGTGCGCTGTTTGAAATAGCCCAGCGAGATGTAGCCCCATACATCACGACAGTAGTCGATCAGAATAGTATTGAAGTGGGAGAGTGAGTCAAAATATTGCGCAATGAAATCATGCGGTTCGATCTGGGTGGTGTAGGGGTTCCATTCCAGGCCGAGATTGGTGACAAAACGTTGCGAGAAGTCCTGCCAGTCGACCTCCGGGTAGGCGGCGTAGTGGGCGTTGTAGTTGCCGGTGGCGCCATTGATTTTACCCATAATTGGGTTAAGGATAAATTGATCGCGCTGACGTTCCAGCCGTCGCGCTACATTGGCCATCTCTTTGCCCAGGGTGGTGGGTGATGCAGTCTGCCCGTGCGTTCGCGCCAGCATCGGTTGTTCGGCATGTTGGTGCGCAAGTAGTGTGATGGTGCCGATCATATCGTCCATCAATGGGGCCATGACTTGGGTGCGGCCTTCACGCAACATTAAGGCATAAGCAAGATTGTTGATATCTTCCGAGGTGCAGGCGAAGTGGATAAATTCGCTAACCGCATTTAACTCTGTATTATCAGCGACCTTATTTTTAAGGTAATACTCAACGGCCTTGACGTCGTGATTGGTGGTGCGTTCAATGGTTTTGACCTGCTCCGCGTCGCTTAAGTCAAAGTTGTCGATGATACTTTGTAAATGGTCATTGGCACTATTACTCAGTGTTGGAACTTCTTTGATCTCAGGGCAGTCGGCCAGTGCCTGTAACCAGCGAATTTCAACGGTGACTCTGAAATAGATAAGCCCGTATTCACTGAAGATGGGGCGCAGTTCATTGACCTTGTCGTGGTAGCGACCATCAATCGGAGAGACGGCGGTGAGAGTGTTGAGTTCCATTGTAGACCTGTTTGCTTGCTTAATGGGAATCAGGGGCATTATACAGAAAGCCCTCGGCAGTTTGTGCGATAAATTTGCGTTTGAACATCAGTTGCAGGCGTGTGCCGCCACATTGATGCCATAAAATAGTTGAGCGAATGGCTGCGAGTAACAGTGCGCGTACTTTATTGGCATTGTCAGGATTAGATAGATAACCTTGTTCGCCGTTGACGATGATCCGTGGCTTGATATTGCTGATGGTGCTGACATAGATGTCGGCGATGCCGGCAATAACATTTTCATGGGTGAGCGGAAAATGATCGGTCTGTGCGCGCACACGTTCAATGCCGTCACTGAGGATTGATAGCATCTGTCTGTTTTTAGTGAGCTTGCCAGTGAGGTGCATAATGGTGACGATGTATTTAGTCAGCTCCATATCACGTTTACTGGTGTCTTCGCCAAACTGTTCCTGCAATAGTTTGAGGCCAAGTGTTAGTCCTTCGGTGGTGCCGCCATAGACGGCCAGTGTGTTGGGTGGGTCGATCTCAAGGATACTTCTCAGACTCGTCTCAAATGCTGTTTGATCGACACTGTTGGTGGTCGCAACCTGTTGTACCAGGCGCGTGGCCTGGAAGATGCCGGCCAGGGCAATTATTTTTTCGTTGGGTGCATGACTCATCGTATTTTGCCTTTACTACAATTAGAGGGTTGTGATGTCGGAAAGTGTATTGCCAAACTGATCGATAATGCCGCCGCCGAGGCACTCATCCTGCTGATAAAATACAATTGATTGTCCCGGCGTGACGGCACGCTGTGGCTGTTCGAAGAGCACAGTTGCGATGCCATTATCAATCGCGGTGATCGTGCAGGGCTGATCTTGTTGACGATAACGGACTTTGGCGCTGCAATGAAAGGGTGAACTTGGCGCTTCGCCACTGACCCAGTGCAGCTCGATGGCGTTGAGTGCCTGTTTAAACAGTGCCGGGTGGTTTGTCCCTTGTGCAACGAGTAATACGTTGTTATCAAGGTCTTTGTCGACGACATACCACGGCTCGCCGCTGTTATCTTCACGCAGGCCACCGATCTTTAGTCCCTTACGCTGGCCGATGGTGTGAAACATCAAGCCGTCGTGTTGGCCGATGGTCTTGCCTTCAAGGGTCTGGATCTCACCCGGTTGTGCCGGCAGATAGGTATTGAGAAAACTTTTGAATTCGCGCTCACCAATGAAGCAGATGCCGGTGCTATCTTTCTTTGAATGATTTTCAAAACCGGCTTCTGCGGCAATCATGCGCACTTCACTCTTTGGTAATTCGCCTAATGGAAATAGCGTTTTAGCAAGTTGTGCCTGCCCGAGAGTATAAAGAAAGTAACTCTGGTCTTTATTGTCATCTTTTCCCTTGAGTAGTTTGAACTGGCCGTCCTGTTCAGCGATGCGTGCGTAGTGGCCGGTTGCGATTTTATCTGCGCCTTGTTGTATTGCGTAATCGAGGAAAGCCTTGAACTTGATCTCTTTGTTGCACAGGATATCCGGATTCGGGGTGCGGCCACTTTTGTATTCATTAAGAAAGTATTGAAAGACGCGCTCCCAATACTCGCTGGCGAAGTTGACTGCATCCATTGGAATGCCGATCTTATCGCACACTTGCATCGCGTCCTGTGCATCGATGGCGGCGGGGCAGATGCCATCAGGGTCTTTATCTTCCCAGTTCTTCATGAAGACGCCACTGACCGAGTGCCCCTGCCGATGCAGTAGCAGCGCGGTGACTGATGAGTCAACGCCACCGGACATGCCGACGATGATCTGTTGTGTGGATGGACTGTTCATTTTGCGCGAGGAGTGATGGTAACTTATTGACCTAAAGACAGTGAATTATAGCAAGTCCTGTCATTTTTCGCAGTCTAGTGGATGGGAGCTATGGTGCATCAATGATGCGGTGTTCGCCGGGTGCGAGTCCTTTGAGGGTCCAGTTTCCAATGGCGTAACGGATCAGGCGCAGTGTGGGGAAGCCGACGGCAGCAGTCATGCGTCGAACCTGGCGATTGCGCCCCTCGCTAATCTTTATTTCCAGCCAGGCCGTTGGAATCTGTGCGCGATAACGCACCGGTGGGGTGCGTGGCCAGATCTCTGGTGGCTTGATGCGTCGAACCCTGGCGGGGCGGGTGAGGCCATCTTTCAATTCAACGCCCTGGCGGAGCTGCCGGATCGCTTCATCAGAGGGGGTGCCATCCACCTGTACCCAGTAGGTCTTTTCCAGTTTGTGGCGCGGGTGGGCGATGCGATGCTGTAGTTTGCCATCATCGGTGAGCAGCAGCAGTCCCTCGCTATCCCTGTCGAGCCGTCCTGCGGCGTAGACAGCGGGAATATCGATAAAATTCTTGAGGGTTTCACGGCCTTCTGAAGCGCTGAACTGGGTCAATACATCATAGGGCTTATTGAATAAAATCAGCATGGTTTGAATTAGCTTAGGATGGATGCTTAGTGATATGCCTGTTAGTATTCCTATAAAGAATACAATGCTATCTCTTTGGAACTCAGGATTGGAATTTATATTTCATACGTCCATATTAACATCCTGAGCGATGACGAATGATGTCTGCGACAGTGCTGGTGGGCTGTTACGGTTTCGGTGCGGTGATTATTAATAATTGATAGACAGCAGCCCTTCTCCCCGAAGCCTTCTACTATGGGGCGTGATTCGTGTATGCCCGGCGGAGTGATTACGTCTCGAGCATTTTGCCGGAGGCTCAGTTCTTCAGTTTGGTTTCACTGTCTTGATCTGGCTTGATGTTGGCCGCAAAGAGTCCTTTAGGACCTTCTGAAAGGTCAAATTCGACCTTTTGACCACCCTTCAGCGTCTTGTAACCATCGATTGAGATGGCAGAGAAGTGTGCGAAGATATCTTCACCACCTTCATCAGGTGAGATAAAGCCAAACCCCTTGGTATTACTAAACCATTTAACGAGTCCACTAGGCATAATTATACTCCCTCACGTATTCGTGCAGCAGTGTCTTGTTAATCATGGCCGCTATTGCGATGGCCATGCCGCAAAACAATATCCCAATATGCGAAATAGTCAAGTGCTGGGCCTGAGTGGGCTTGCCGTGATGGGTGGCGAGCATAAAGTGGCCGGATTATTGCTTTATTTATAAGTGGTTGTATTTTGTATTTGGTGGCTATATATCAGCTGTCTGGTGTGATATTTTATTATCTTTTTTTAAGCTCTAATCCCGATGAAAAACAGGGTGTTATGGGGCCTGGTTCGAAGATTTTTTTTAGAGATAAGGTATAATTGACGACAGTATGGATAAAGAGGATCAGCATATTTCTGACGAGAGTTTGGCGCTACAGGAGGCCAAACCAAAACTAAAGCGTCCCCCGCTATTTAAAGTGTTACTGCTTAATGATGATTACACGCCAATGGATTTTGTCGTCCATATTTTGCAGGATCATTTTGGCATGACGAGTGAGAAAGCAACGCAAGTCATGTTGCATGTGCATACAAGGGGTGTTGGTGTGTGCGGTGTTTTTACACGAGATATCGCAGAGACCAAAGTAGCACTGGTGAATCAATTCGCACGCGAGCATCAGCATCCGCTGAAATGCACCATGGAGGAAGCGTAGCGAGCAAAACTTAGGTAGGTGTTTTATGTTAAGCAAAGATCTTGAATACACACTCAATGCGGCTTTTCAGTCTGCACGAGACAGAAATCATGAGTTTATGACAGTGGAGCATCTGCTGCTGGCATTGTTTGATAACGCTGAATCAGCGGCCATTCTAAGGGCATGTGATGCCGATATCGAAGGGTTGAAGAAAGAGCTGGAGGCTTTTCTTGAAGAAAATACCCCGATATTGAGTGGTGACGAACGTGAGACCCAGCCAACGCTAGGTTTTCAGCGTGTCTTGCAGCGAGCCGTCTTTCATGTGCAATCCTCTGGTAAGCGCGAAGTGGGTGCCCCCAATGTGCTGGTCGCCATTTTTGGGGAGCAAGACTCACAGGCAGTCTTTTTTCTAAACAAACAGGACATCACTCGACTCGATGTTGTCAGTCATCTCTCTCATGGGCTGACAAAGACCTCGAATGATGAGGAGGGTGAGCGTATCTCCCCGGAGTCGGATGAAGCTGATGCCGAGGGTGAGGCGGCCAAGACCCCGCTGGAGAATTATGCCACCAACCTCAATGAGCGAGCTCGGGCGGGTAAGATTGATCCGTTGATTGGGCGTGATAGCGAGGTGCATCGTGTGGTGCAGATTCTTTGCCGTCGCAGTAAAAATAATCCATTGCTAGTAGGCGAGGCGGGTGTCGGCAAGACCGCAATCGCGGAAGGGCTAGCCAAGATGATCGTCGATGAAGCGGTGCCTGATGTGTTGGCGCAGAGTACGATCTATTCGCTCGATATGGGTGCGCTGTTGGCGGGTACGAAAGATCGTGGTGACTTTGAAAAGCGATTAAAGGGCTTGCTAGCTCAGATTAAGGAAGAAGAGAGCGCGGTACTTTTTATCGATGAAATTCATACCATCATTGGTGCGGGTTCTGCCTCTGGTGGGGTGATGGACGCCTCTAATCTGATTAAGCCGGTGCTGAGTTCAGGTGATCTACGTTGCATCGGTTCAACCACCTATAATGAGTATCGCAGTATCTTTGAGAAGGATCGTGCACTGGCACGTCGTTTTCAGAAAGTCGATGTCGGTGAACCGTCAGTAAGTGAGACCATCGATATTCTGAAGGGATTAAAATCACGTTTTGAAGAGCATCACAAAGTGAGGTACACGCTTGACTCTTTGAAGACGGCAGCCGAACTCGCGGCTCGTTATATTAATGATCGTTACCTGCCGGACAAAGCGATTGATGTGATCGATGAGGCAGGTGCAAACCAGCGACTTTTACCTGTATCGAAACGTAAAAAGACGATTGGTGTAAAAGAGGTTGAAGCCATCGTTGCCAAGATTGCGCGCATTCCAGCGAAGAGTGTTAGCAGTTCCGATAAAGCGAAACTGCGTACGTTGGAACGTGATCTGAAGATGGTGATCTACGGTCAGGATGAAGCGATTGATACGCTAGCGACTGCGATCAAGATGTCGCGCTCAGGCCTGGGTGAGACCGGTAAGCCAATCGGTTCATTTCTGTTTGCAGGGCCTACCGGTGTTGGTAAGACCGAAGTCAGTCGTCAGCTTGCCCATATCCTTGGGATTGAGTTGATTCGTTTCGATATGTCTGAATATATGGAGCGCCACGCAGCATCACGCTTGATCGGTGCGCCGCCCGGTTATGTCGGTTTTGATCAGGGAGGATTACTGACTGAAGCGGTGAATAAGCAGCCTCACGCGGTGTTGCTGTTTGATGAAATAGAGAAGGCGCATCCCGATGTTTTTAACCTGCTGCTGCAGGTGATGGATCACGGTACGCTGACGGATAACAATGGTCGCAAGGTCGACTTCCGCAATGTGATCATCATCATGGCCAGTAATGCCGGCGCTGAACAGATGAGTCGAGCATCGATCGGTTTTGCGACACAAGATCACTCTTCCGATGGTATGGAGGTGATCAAACGTACCTTTACGCCAGAGTTTCGCAATCGTCTTGATGCTATTGTGCAGTTTAAAGCGCTCGATGCCGTTACGATTGCTAATGTAGTTGATAAGTTCATCATTGAACTAGAGACGCAGCTGGAAGAGAAAAATGTGGTAATCGATGTTGAAGAGTCTGCGCGCGAATGGTTGGCGATGAATGGGTACGATCCCTCAATGGGCGCACGCCCGATGGCGCGTACCATTCAGGAGAATGTCAAGAAGCCGCTGGCGGAGGAGTTGTTGTTTGGACGTCTGGCCAAGGGTGGTCGCGTCAAGATCGATGTTGACGGTGATGCGCTGGTGTTTAAGATCGAAGGTGCCGAGGAGATGGTCGACGGCTGATCATTTTATATCAGCAAGCGGTGCGCTTCTGGGCCGGTTGCTGATAATGGCACGCTGTAATTTATACTGTAATTTATAAAGGGATCAACGTGCGCGGTAGGTGATACGCCCTTTAGACAGGTCGTATGGTGTTAGCTGGACGGTCACCTTATCGCCAGTCAGGATGCGGATATAATGTTTGCGCATCTTGCCAGAGATGTGTGCCGTGACGACATGCCCATTTTCAAGCTCCACGCGGAACATTGTGTTTGGTAGCGTCTCGACGACGGTGCCTTCCATTTCAATATGTTCTTCTTTTGCCATGCGCTAATAATCGTCTAATTTGGGTTTTAGTTTAGTTGTGTGCATTCTGGATTTTTGCTCGGTATTGCCGAGTTATTCTCTCAGTTCTATCAGGGCTTCCACCCCAAGCGGCGAGATTATACACCATTTCTTTTTATTTCTCGCTATCGACGCGGTTAAGTAAGCAATTGAGTTAGAAATAATGTTTAAGGAACCCTTGATTAGTCAGAATCGTGTAGCGAAAGGGTCCTTTTCCACTGTGATGGGGCCAGGCTTGTGGCGGAGCAAGCGTGCTCAAGATGGTCGACGAAGGTTGCGCGCTCTATGTTCTCAGCACCCAGTCGGGCGAGGTGATCGGAGCTAATTTGGCAGTCGATCAGCGAAAATTGCCATTGTTTCAGCTGATGCACTAGATGGGCGAAGGCAACCTTTGAGGCATCTGACTCTCGGCTGAACATAGATTCTCCAAAAAACACTCGACCGATCGCGATGCCGTAGAGGCCTCCGATCAGTGTGCCGTCGCGCCAGACCTCGACGGAGTGGGCGTGCCCAAGGTGATGCAACTGTTGGTAAGCCGCCTGCATCTCCGGAGTGATCCAGGTGCCGAGGTCATCTTCCTGGGAGGACGCCTGATTGGATTCTAACCTGTCCTGGGAGGACGCCTGATTGGATTCTAACCTGTCCTGTGAGGATGGCTGATTGGGTTCTGACCTGTCGCGTGGTGCGGCGCAGGCCTGGATGACATCAGTGAAGGCATGATCCAGTGTTACTATAAATCGTCCTTGACGCAGTCGTTTTTTCAGGCTGCGCGATAATATGAGTCGATTTGGGTAGAGCACTGCGCGAGGGTTGGGCGACCACCACAGGATCGGTTGTCCATTGCCATACCATGGGAATATGCCGTGTCGATAGGCGTTCAGCAGCGTAGCGCTAAAGAGGTTGCCACCAACCGCCAACAGGCCATCAGGTTTGTCGAGGGCGAGTGCAACATCTGGAAACTGGCACTGTTCCTGATAGGGATTGAGATAAAATGGTGGTTGCTGTTCTTTAATCATCCGAACATCATGGCTGCTGGTTTTTATAGGGGAGGTAACGACACAGCATCTCCTGATAGCGTCCCAAATCCTGCTGCTCATAGCTGACCGCTTTTTGAATCGCTTCCCTGAAACCTGGGTGTGCAATCCAGTGGCGTGAATGGGTGGTGGTGGGATAGAAGCCGCGGATCAGTTTGTGTTCGCCCTGCGCCCCGGCCTCAAAACGTTTGAGACCGTGTGCGATGCAGTAGTCGATGGCACGATAATAACAGACTTCAAAATGGAGGCTGTGGTAGTCGCCGTGACAGCCCCAGTAGCGTCCATAGAGGGTGTCGCTATTGACGAAGTTGAGTGCTGCGGCAACATCTTTGCCATCTTTTTGGGCGACCACCATGATAATACTTTCTGCCATGGTGCGTCCGATTTCTCTAAAAAAATTGGCCGAGAAAGGTGTTTGATGACCTCGCTTGAGGTAGGTGACCTGGTGAAAGCGATAAAAGTTTTGCCACCGTTCATCAGTAATCTGATTGCCATGCAGTAGTTGTACGGTGATACTGGCCTCGGTGACTCGACGCCGTTCCCGCTTCACTTTTTTACGGTGGCGCGAGGCGAGTTGTGCCAGGAATGCGTCGAAGTCTTCATAATCGTGATTGACCCAGTGGTACTGAGTATCGGCGCGTGCCATTAGCGCTTGTTGTGCCAAACGTTGATCGTCGATTTCGTCAAGGAAGAGGCAATGCAATGATGAGACCTGCTCAGTTTCCGCATAGTTGATAATATAGTCGATCAATTCTGCCGCCGCCTGCGGATCATCGCGATCTTCCAATAGCAGGCGTGCGCCAGGCACCGGGGTGTAGGGCGTCGCGATTACCAGCTTGGGGTAATAGGCCATACCGTTGCGCTCATAGACACCAGCCCACGCCCAGTCGAAGACAAACTCTCCCCATGAATGGTGCTTGAGATACATTGGCACGGCGGCGACCAGCCGCTCATCTTTGTGACCAAGCAGATATCTCGGCTCCCAACCGCTTTCCCCGCCGACGGCCTGGTGATTTTCCAGCGCGCTGAGGAAGGCATGGCTTAAAAACGGGTTGTCACCCGCGAGCCGGTCCCATGCCGCAGAGGGGGTCGGTTGGATGCTTTCAGCGATGGTGAGTTTCATCGTGATTATCTGTATCTGTTTGGCCGGGTGTGCAACATCCATGTGAGCACACTCGCTTTTAATCGATTAAAGGGAGGGATGATTGAGGCTTTTTGCTTAGAGTATGCTGGTTGTTACTTGAATGACTTGATTAAGCCTGCAATCTCAAATTCCCCTTCCGACTCGCCCGGATTTGAGCGAATCACTTCGATCACGGCATTCAGAGGCGGTGTTGAGTCAGTGCCGGAGACGACGTGAATCTCGACCAGCGAATTTATTTCATACGCCTCAGCGGCGATGAAGAAGATGCCATTAGCGCTGAGATTTTTTGTGATGCCTTCTTTTTGTTCATCGGCACTACCGGCTTTTTTATATTTAACGATGCTCTCGGTGGCGATTCTGTGAAACTTTCGCTGCTCTCTTACATTGTACATATGGTAAGCCTCTTCGATGCATGTTCAATAGCAGACCATTGTAGCAGCCTGCATTCCTTTGGGCTGCGAACTGGCCTGCATGTCTAGTGATATTGCTAGCTTAGGGTGTCTGTTCCAGCTTATCCAGAAAGCGCTCTGCATCCAGTGCTGCCATGCAGCCGGAGCCCGCCGAGGTGATTGCCTGGCGGTAGATTGGGTCGGAGACATCCCCTGCTGCATAGACACCGGGAATACTGGTCTGCGTGGCATTGGCTCCGCCGCCATTCTGGGTGGTCAGGTAGCCATGTTCCATCTCCAGCTGTTCGTTAAAGAGAGAGGTGTTGGGCGAGTGCCCGATGGCGATAAAGGCCCCCTGTACCGCAACCTCTTTGGTTTCGTCGCCCTGGAAGCTTTTGAGGCGTATCGCTGTCACGCCGCTGTCATCGCCCAGTATTTCATCAAGTGTCTGGCCCCATTCGATGGTGACATTGCCTTTTTCAGCCTTGGCGAGCAGCTGGTCTGCGAGGATTTTCTCCGAGCTGAATTTGTCGCGGCGATGAACGACGGTCACATGCGAGGCGATGTTAGACAGGTAGAGTGCTTCTTCGACGGCGGTGTTCCCCCCGCCGATGACGGCGACTGGCTGGTTGCGATAGAAAAAACCATCGCAGGTGGCGCAGGCTGAGACGCCGCGTCCCTGGAAGGCCTCCTCGGAGGGCAGGCCGAGATATTTTGCCGAGGCGCCGGTGGCAATGATCAGCGCGTCGCAAGTATAGGTGCCGCTATCACCGGTGAGGGTGAATGGCCGCTGTTGGAGGTCGGCAGTGTGGATGTGGTCAAAGATGATCTCGGTATTGAAGCGCTCCGCATGGGCCTGCATGCGCTCCATCAGTGCCGGGCCTTGAAGTCCATCGACGTCACCGGGCCAGTTGTCGACATCGGTGGTGGTGGTCAGCTGCCCACCCTGTTGCAGGCCGGTGATCAGTACGGGTTTGAGGTTGGCGCGTGCAGCGTAGACTGCAGCGGTGTAGCCCGCAGGACCTGAGCCGAGGATTAGTAGGCGGCAGTGTTTTGGTTCGCTCATCAGAGATACTCCATCAGTGTGTTTGTACAGGTTATTAGTACTTTAAATGTCATGTTCGTATGCTAGAGTGACGGGTGTTTTATGCGCTTGAATTTTCGTTCGATTTACTGCCGCTATTTATTTGAGGGTCAAAGGCTTAACGCCTTAAAGTCATTTAAACAGGAGGCCGAAAAAATGTTGTGAAGGTGCTGTACTGCCTATTACCACCTATATACTAAAAGATTAGATGGGTGAAATATTACGTGATGCAAGGAGCCTGGTAAAGATGCGTGTTGGAATCCCTCGTGAAATTAAGCCGCTCGAAGGGCGTGTTGGTCTGATCCCTGCGGCGGCGGCTGAGCTGGTAAAACAGGGGCATGAGCTCTTTATTGAGACGGGTGCTGGCGTGCTGAGTGGTTATCGTGATCAACAATATGCCTCACTTGGCGTCACTGTGCAGCCCGATGCGGCGAGCCTCTACGACGCGTCTGAGGTGATCATCAAGGTCAAAGAACCGGTGGAGCCGGAGATTGGATTGTTACGTGAAGATCATTTGCTGTTCAGTTTTCTGCACCTGGCAGCTGAGCCAGCGTTGACTCAGAAACTACTCGATATTGGTCTGACCGCGGTGGCGTTTGAGACTGTTGAAGAAAATCGTCAATTACCATTGCTCGCCCCGATGAGTGACATCGCTGGACGGCTTTCGACCCAGATCGGCACCACGCTGCTGCACCAACCGAATGGTGGCAAGGGGATCTTGCTGGGTGGACTGCCTGCTGCGCCACGTGGCCGCGTGGTGATTCTGGGTGGCGGTGTCGCGGGTGGCGGCGCGGCAACACTGGCGGCGGCAATGGGTGCCGAGGTGGTGGTGTTCGATAAGGATCGAACAAAACTGGAGCAGATGCGCGCACTCGGTCCCAATGTGACGGCGCTTTACGCTTACAACGACCTGATTGCCGCAGAGGTGGCGTGCGCCGATCTATTGGTTGGCGCCGTGTTGATTCCCGGTGCGAAGGCGCCGCATCTGGTCTCAGCGGAGATGGTCAAGACGATGGGTGATGGTAGTGTGGTGATCGATATCTCCGTCGATCAGGGCGGCTGTATCGAGACCACGCGTCCAACGAATTATGAATCTCCGACCTTTGTATGGGAAGGGGTGGTTCATTTTGGCGTCACCAATATGCCGGGGGCGGTGCCGCGTAGCGCATCACAGGCGCTATCGGCGGCGTTGATTCCCTATGCCATCCGTCTGGCCAATGGCGAGCTGGAGCAGCACGCTAGCCTGCGTGCTGGTATCAATGTGAGTGGTGGCGAATTAATCCACCCCGCACTGAAGTAATCTATGGCATAATTCCCCACTGTTTTTAGCGCCGCTGACGTAACGCTTGTTGCGTTAGGCACCTAATTTTTAAGGCCATTTTTCAAAGACTAAGTGAGTGGGACGGGCAACGCGTAATAAATCTGGAGAGCAGTCACCATTAGCTGGCCATCTTGTGAGAGGCCTGCGCGAAGGTGCGCTCTTTATTTTCGGCGTGGTGGCGCTGTATATGCTGCTCTCTCTGGTCACCTACGATGTGGCCGATCCTGGCTGGTCTCATAGTCCCGATAGCGATATCGTGCACAATAAAGGCGGCGTTGCCGGCGCTTGGTTTGCCGATATCTTTCTCTCCCTGTTTGGTTATTTTTCATACCTCTTTCCACTCATGGTGGCTTATGGTGGCTGGCTGCTCTATCGCGGCCGCGCGACCGAGGATGCGGTCGATATGCGCCAGGTTGCGCTGCACAGTGGTGGTTTTCTGTTGACGATGATTGCAGGCAGTGGTCTGGCGGCGCTCCATTTTGTCAGTTCGCCTGAGGCGTTGCCGATGAGCACCGGTCCGGGTGGCGTATTGGGTGGTGGTGTAGGCGGTATGTTGGTGACGCCGTTTAGTTTTATCGGTGCGACGTTGTTGCTGCTGGCGCTGTTCATGACGGGCGTGACGCTCTTTACTGGGCTGTCGTGGATTGCGTTAATGGATCGCACTGGTGCGCTTACGCTCAAGTGGGCCGAGGATCTACGTAATCAGCTAGATCGCCTGCGCGACTATATCGAAGGACGTCGTCTGCGCAATGCGCGCAGTGAAGTGATGATCGTTGAAAAAGAGAAAGAGAAGACACGTATTAAGCCGCGCATTGAACCGGTCATCAAAAAATTGGAAACCAGTACGCGACTGGAGAAAGAGCGTCAGGTACCACTCTTCAAGACCAATTCTAAGGGTGGTCTACCACCGCTTTCACTGCTTGATAAGCCTGAGCAAACCAAGAACAACATCTCCCACGCTTCACTGGAGGCGATGTCGCGTCAGGTAGAATTGAAGCTACAGGATTTTGGCATCGAGGTGCAGGTGGTTGAGGTTCATCCTGGGCCGGTGATTACCCGTTATGAATTGCAACCGGCAGCTGGCGTCAAGGTGAGCCAGATCAGTAATCTGGCGAAAGATCTGGCGCGAGCACTGTCGGCGATCAGCGTGCGTATTGTCGAGGTGATCCCCGGCAAATCGGTGGTCGGGCTTGAGATCCCCAATGAACATCGTGAAATGGTGCGTCTCAGCGAGATCATACAGTCAGAAGAGTATGATCGAGTGGCAGCACCGATGACGTTGGCCCTGGGTAAGGATATTAGTGGTCACCCGGTGGCGGTCGATCTTGCCAAGATGCCACATCTGCTGGTGGCCGGTACTACCGGCTCCGGTAAGTCGGTGGCGGTCAATGCGATGGTGTTGAGTATGCTCTATAACGCCTCACCCAAAGAGATGCGTCTGATCATGATCGATCCAAAGATGCTGGAGCTCTCGGTCTATGAAGGGATTCCTCATCTGCTGGCACCGGTCGTGACCGACATGAAAGAGGCAGCCAATGCGTTGCGTTGGTGCGTCGCCGAGATGGAGCGTCGTTATGCGCTGCTGGCGGCACTTGGGGTGCGTAACATTAGTAACTTCAATAAAAAGGTGCAGGATGCGATCGACAATGGCGAGCCGCTGCTCGATCCTACCGCTAAACCGTCGGATGCCCTAGAATTAGATGGTGACGTGCCGGTGACACTGGAACCACTGCCGTACATCACCATCATCGTCGATGAGCTGGCAGACATGATGATGACAGTCGGCAAAAAAGTCGAGGAATTGATCGCTCGTCTCGCACAGAAGGCGCGTGCCGCAGGGCTCCATCTGGTATTGGCAACACAGCGTCCGTCGGTCGATGTGATTACCGGCCTGATTAAGGCCAACATTCCGACCCGTATCGCATTCCAGGTATCATCAAAAATTGATTCACGCACCATCCTTGATCAGGGCGGCGCCGAACAACTGC
Source organism: uncultured Gammaproteobacteria bacterium (assembly GCA_945787155.1). Lineage (GTDB taxonomy): Bacteria > Pseudomonadota > Gammaproteobacteria > SZUA-140 > SZUA-140 > SZUA-76. The sequence continues at coordinate 30,171 of CALZHD010000015.1, forward strand.
TCGGCCATGGTGACATGCTCTATCTACCGCCGGGGACTGCGGTGCCGACGCGTGTGCATGGTGCCTTCGTTGATGATCACGAGGTACATAATGTGGTCGCGCATCTCAAACAATATGGTGAGCCTGATTATATCGATGAGATCCTCGAGCCGAATGAAGGCAGCGGTGCCGATGGTGGACTGCCTGAGGTCGAAGGGGCCGAGAGTGATGAGCTCTATGACTCGGCGGTGCGTATTGTCACCGAGACACGTAAGGCCTCTATTTCTGGCGTGCAGCGTCGCCTGAAGATCGGTTACAACCGAGCCGCACGACTGGTCGAAGGGATGGAGCAGGCCGGTATTGTCGGGCCGTTGGGGTCCAATGGCCAGCGTGAAGTGCTGGCACCGCCTCCGGTTAAGTGAAGGAGCTGTTGAGGGTGATGTTGCGATGTAGCCGTAAACTTTTTATTAGCCAGCTGGTACTGATCATGCTGTTTATGCCGCTTTCAGCGAATGCGGGAAGTGGGCTTGATCGTCTCAACCACTTCTTTGAGGGATTGACGGGGCTGCGTGCCAACTTCGAACAGACGGTGATTGATGCCAGCGCCTTTTCATTACAGGAGAGTCGTGGGGTACTGGTCATGCAGCGTCCCGATAAATTCCTGTGGGACTATCAACAGCCCTATCAGCAGGCGATCATCGCCGATGGTAAAAAGATCTATATCTATGATGCTGATCTTGAACAGGTGACCATCAAACCGATGCAAAAATCGATGGGCGATACGCCGATGTTACTGCTCAGTAGTGGTGGTGCGCTGGATGATAGTTTTGTGATTACCGCAAACGGCGCAGATAGCGGGCTTGAGTGGCTCACATTAAAACCTAAAGCACAGCAAACCAATTTTACCATGATGCGACTCGCCTTTGACGCTAAGACACTGCGTGTGATGGAACTCGTCGATAGTTTTGATCAGACCACACGGCTGCTATTTAGTGATATGCAGCGTAATCCGCGTATCGATAATTCACTGTTCAAATTTGTTGCGCCTGATGGTGTGGACGTGATCGAAGAGGTTGCTAACGAAACCGCAGGGCATCATCCCTGATGTCAAATGCGGCGGAAAAGATGACGGCGGATCTGGATGAGATGCACGGCCATCCGCTGGCAGATCGCATGCGTCCGCAGTCTATCGCAGAATTCTTTGGACAGGTGCATCTGATGGGCTCGGACAAACCGCTGCGCAGTGCGATTGAGGCAGATAAGTTGCACTCGATGATCTTCTGGGGCCCACCGGGCAGTGGCAAGACCACACTGGCGCGCCTGATCGCGCGCTATGCCGATGCCGAGTTTATCAGTCTCTCGGCGGTGTTGTGTGGCGTTAAAGATGTACGCGAGGCGGTGGCAAAGACGCAGGGTTTTATGACCACGCAGGGGCGGCGTACTGTGCTGTTCATCGATGAGGTGCATCGCTTCAACAAGGCACAGCAGGATGCCTTCCTCCCTTATATTGAAGACGGCACTTTTATCTTTATCGGTGCGACGACCGAGAACCCATCGTTCGAACTCAATAACGCGTTATTGTCACGCGCCCGTGTCTATGTGTTGAAGGCACTGCAAGCCGACGCGATTCGCGCCATCATCGATCGTGCGCTGCTTGATACGGGCCGCGGCCTCGGTGGTCGCGATATCGATTTCCCGGAAACATTGCGTGATGAACTGGCCACCGCTGCCGATGGCGATGCACGACGTGCGCTGAACTTTCTTGAGATCATCGCCGATCTTGCGCCTTATGGAGAGGGGGGTGAAAATGGTGGTGACGAGGGTAAACAGCTCGTCTCTGAAGCGTTGATCAACGAAATTCTCGGCGGTGGCGTACGCCGTTTCGATAAGGGTGGCGAGGCCTTTTACGACCAGATTTCCGCACTGCATAAAGCGGTGCGCGGTTCATCGCCAGACGGCGCCCTGTACTGGTTTGCGCGCATGATCGATGGTGGCTGTGATCCACTCTATATTGCACGTCGTGTGGTGCGCATGGCGAGTGAAGACATCGGCAATGCCGATCCGCGTGCACTGCAAATCGCACTCAATGCATGGGATGTGCAGGAGCGACTCGGGAGTCCCGAGGGCGAGCTGGCGATTGCTCAGGCGATTGCCTATATGGCGAGCGCGGCAAAGAGCAATGCGGTCTATATGGCCTACAAAGCGGCATTGAGTGAAGCTAAAGAGCACGGCTCACTGGAGGTGCCGGTACACCTGCGCAATGCGCCGACTAAATTGATGAAGGAACTCGGTTATGGTAAAGCCTATCGCTATGCGCACGATGAGCCTGAGGCCTATGCGGCGGGTGAAACCTATTTTCCCGATGAGATTGGCGAGCGTCACTACTACCACCCAGTGCCACGTGGACTGGAGCGCAAGATAAAAGAGAAGCTCGATTATTTTCAGTCGTTAGATGCCAAAGCACGCAGTGGCGGTAGCCGTTGACTCAGTTGCTTGCCATCGCCGCGGGGGGTGCAGTCGGCGCGGTGCTACGTTACGGCATGGCGAGTGGCATTTCTCAGTGGCTGGGGCGCGATTTTCCTTTTGGCACGCTGGCGGTCAATGTGCTCGGCTCACTGTTGATGGGATTGTTGTATGTGTTGCTGATTGACCGCATGCAGTTGAGCCCAGAGTGGCGCGCCGCATTGCTGATAGGTCTATTAGGTGCATTTACTACCTTCTCCACCTTTTCGATGGAGACACTGAACCTGATCGAACAGGGAGCACTGCTCAAAGCGGGGCTGAATATTGTATTGAGTGTTGTACTATGTCTGGGTGCAACCTGGGTTGGTGTGCTGGCCGGGAGACAGTTATGAAACAGATTACGGTAA
>CALZHD010000016.1 GCA_945787155.1 uncultured Gammaproteobacteria bacterium
AGGTAACTGGAATGACGTTACCGGTGGCGTTCCAATGCCTCCATACTCACCACGTGTAGCCGATGCTGACATCGATACACTGGTAGACTTCATCCTGGCTCTGTAATACAGACCAAGAAATTGAAGTAGAAAGGCCAGTCTTTTGACTGGCTTTTTTTTCGCCTGTCGATTGTTTCCCATAAACAAATAATATCTCACCATTACTACCCACACCCGTTCACCATTTTTGATGCTAATATATATTTAGCGATAAAAACAAACATTAGCCGCAAGGTAGCCCTGATGCCCCCAACACAACTTTTCCCCGCCGTGATGACATTCTCTGGCAATGACCCAACCGGCGGCGCAGGGATTCAGGCCGATATCGAAACCCTCGCCAGCATGGGATGCCATACCGCACCAGTGATCACCTCACTGACCATTCAGGACACGCAGGATATTCAGGGCTATGTGCCGATCGATGCCAGTCTGCTGGTGCAGCAGGCTCGCGCAGTACTTGAGGACATGCCCATTGCGGTCTTCAAAATTGGTATGCTGGGTAGTGTCGATGTCATCGAGGCCGTGCATAGCATTCTCAGCGACTATGCCGACATCCCGGTGGTGCTCGATCCCGTGCTGGTCGCAGGCGGCGGCAGCGAAATCGCCGATGAAGAGATGATTGATGCCATCGCCACGCTGCTGTTACCCCAGACCACCATCCTCACCCCCAACAGCATCGAGGCACGTATCCTCGCCCATGAAGCAGACTCTTTAGATGCCTGTGCCCAGGAACTGCTGGAGATGGGATGTGAGTATGTCCTGGTGACCGGCACCCACGAGGCCACCACCAACGTCACCAACACACTCTACGGCAACCGTCGCCAGCTGGAATCATTCACCTGGGATCGACTGCCCGAGAACTACCACGGCTCCGGTTGCACACTTGCATCAGCCATCGCGGGCCTGCTCGCACAGGGCATGGATCCCCTCACCGCGGTCCATGAAGCGCAGGAATTCACCTGGGAGTCACTTCGCGCCGGTTATCGTCTCGGCATGGGCCAACACCTGCCCAACCGCCTCTTCTGGGCACGCGACGAGGCCGCAGAAAATGAAAGCGAAGATGACGACGAAGACGAAAATGAAGAGGCATGAGCAGCCAGCTTTCGCACGACCATCACAAGCGCTATTACGGTCTTTACGCGATTACGCATGAGGTGGCTCAACTCAGCCCAGAGGCGTTGTGCGATCAAGTAACGGCTGCAATCCGTGGCGGTGCCCGTATTATTCAATATCGCTATAAGCACCTTTCAGCCACTCAGCGCGAGCAACAGGCACGCGCCCTGCTTCTCTGCTGCCGCGAGCACTCAGTGCCACTGATTATCAACGATGATGTCGCGCTGGCCGTTGCCATCGGCGCAGACGGCGTCCATCTTGGACGTGATGACATGGACCTACAAACAGCACGCGCGCAAATGGGGGGGCAGGCAATCATCGGCACCTCCTGTTACAATTCCATCGATTTAGCGATCGCGGCGCAACAGGGAGGCGCGGATTATGTTGCCTTTGGGCGCTTTTTCGCATCCACCACCAAACCGCAGGCGATTGAGGCTAAACCGACGTTACTGCGCCAGGCGAAGGAACAACTGAAGATACCGATCGTCGCGATTGGTGGCATCACCCCCGACAACGGCCGTGTGTTGATTGACGCGGGGGCTGACATGCTGGCGGCGATCAACGGCGTGTTTGCACAACCGGACATCCGCGTGAAGGCACAGCAGTACGCACAACTTTTTAAACAGACAGGCGCTCAAACAGCGCAATAAACAATATTGAAGGAAGCAGCGATGACTCGATCTCACGATCTCTTTATTCAAGCCAAACAACATATTCCGGGCGGTGTTAACTCGCCAGTACGCGCCTTCAATGGCGTCGGTGGCGAACCGCTCTTTCTAAAACGTGGCGAAGGCCCTTATGTCTTTGACGAAGACGACAATAAATATGTCGACTATGTCGCCTCATGGGGGCCGATGATCCTGGGCCATGCCCATCCGGCCGTGACTAAAGCGGTTAAAGACGCCGTCGACAACAGCCTCGGTTTTGGTGCACCTACTGTCATCGAGACCATTATGGCCGACAAGGTGTGCGAGCTGGTACCATCGATCGAGATGGTGCGCATGGTCAGCTCCGGTACCGAGGCGACCATGAGCGCGATCCGTCTGGCACGCGGCTTCACTGGACGCGATAAAATCGTCAAGTTCGAAGGATGCTACCACGGCCACTCCGACTCCTTATTAGTCAAGGCGGGTTCCGGTGCACTGACCCTCGGCGTACCCACCTCGCCGGGCGTGCCTGCATCACTGGCTGAACACACCGTCACGCTTGATTTCAACAACATCGAACAGGTACGTGAATCGTTTGCCCAGATCGGTGACCAGGTCGCCTGTATCATCGTAGAGCCGGTGGCCGGTAACATGAACTGCATCCCACCCGTGCCCGGTTTCCTCGAAGGGTTGCGCGAAGTATGTGATAAATACGGCACCGTATTGATCTTCGATGAGGTGATGACCGGCTTTCGTGTTTCCCTCGGGGGTGCGCAACAGCACTACGGCGTTACTCCGGACATGACCACACTCGGCAAGGTGATCGGTGGTGGTCTCGCGGTCGGCGCCTTTGGCGGCAAACGTGACATCATGGAACAGCTCGCGCCACTCGGCCCTGTCTATCAGGCCGGCACCCTTTCCGGCAACCCCATCGCGATGGCGGCAGGTTTTGCGACCCTGAGCGAGATCGAAAAGCCCAATTTTTATGATGAGTTGACCGCCAATACCGAGCATCTGGTGGAAGGCATGCTGACACGCGCCAAGGCCTTCGATATACCGATGAGCGCCAACACCGTCGGCGGCATGTTTGGTTTCTTTTTCACCGAAGAAGAGCAGGTTACCCGCTTCAAGCAGGTCACTGAGTGTAATGTGGAACGCTTCAAGAAATTTTTCCATGCGATGCTGGAAGAGGGTATCTACCTCGCCCCATCGGCATTTGAAGCAGGCTTCGTTTCGGCGGCACACGGCCATCGCGACATTAAGCGAACGCTGGTTTCGGCTGAAAACGTATTGTCGAAGCTCTAGCCGCGCACGCACGCCAGTCGAATTTGACCAATGGGCATGCAACAGACAACGCTAGGACGTGATGATAGCGGAGGGGGCATCAAGGTCAGTCGCATCTGCCTCGGTACCATGACCTGGGGGGAGCAAAACAGCGAGGCCGAGGCGCACGCGCAACTCGATGCGGTACTCGACTTCGGCGTCAATTTCATCGACACCGCCGAGATGTACCCGGTACCGCCCATGGCCAGCACCTATGGTGAGACCGAACGTTGCATCGGCAGTTGGCTCAAGGCACGCAACAATCGAGATAAGGTGGTCCTCGCCACCAAGGTGATGAGTCGCTCCGACGACCTCACCTATGTACGCGATGGCGATACGCGGCTCGATCATAAAAACATCACAGCCGCGCTTGATGCCAGCCTGGCGCGTCTGCAGACAGACTATGTCGACCTCTATCAACTCCACTGGCCAGATCGTAAAACCAACTATTTCGGCCAGCTCGGTTACCGTTATCCTGACAAAGACGATAGCGTTCCTATTGAGGAATCATTACAGGTGCTCGCGGACCTCGTTAAGGCAGGTAAAATACGCCGCATCGGCATCTCAAATGAGACGCCGTGGGGGGCGATGCGCTTTATGCAGCTCGCGCAGACCAAAGCGCTGCCGCGTGCGGTATCGATCCAGAATCCATATAATTTATTAAACCGCACTTTTGAAGTGGGCCTTGCGGAAATTTCACACCGCGAACAACTCGGACTGCTCGCCTATTCACCGCTTGCCTTCGGTACGCTCAGTGGTAAATATCTCAATGGCGCGAAGCCTGCCGAGGGTCGCCTGACTCGTTATGCTCGTTTTTCACGTTACAGCAGTGACATTGCTCAACTTGCGATTACCGAATACGTTGCATTGGCACAGCAACATGGACTCGACCCGGCACAGATGGCACTCGCCTATCTGCATTCACGCCCATTCATTACCAGCACCATCATCGGTGCCACGACCATGGCACAACTACAGAGTAATCTCGACAGCATAAATCTTGTCCTGAATGATGATGTCATTGCAGGGATCGAGGCGATCCATCAGCGTTATCCCAATCCCTGCCCATAATCCTCTCCAATGCCCAATCTAACAAAAGCACCCTTTAAAAAAACGCGGCTATTCTCTGCCTCCATTGCGGCATTGATGGTAGTGAGTACCACACAGGCACAGGGCGCCCGCATCGAAAACGTGACGGTCTACGCTGGCAAACAGAGTGAAGTCACCGTCGACCTTAATGCGGTTGATATGAAATTTGATGCAACCCATGCCATCCTCACCCCGGGCGGACCCTATTTAAAACAACGACTGCCACTCCATAATGAGCAAGCCTTCGACATTGCGCTGAGTAACGACCACGCATTTATCGCCGTCGCGAATGATGGCGTGCTGGTTGTCGATATCTCGCCAGAGATCACACCGACGGTGATTGCGCGCCTGAAATTACCACATACGGCAACACAACTGACCGTCATCGCTGACCGCCTCTATATCGCGGGTAGCCAACAACTTTCAATCGTCGATATCAGCCAACCTGCCGTACCAGAGATCATTGGTAAATATACAACCAGAGAAGCCATCACCACGATCGATGCGCTGGCCAACGGCTTCACTGCGCTATTACTTGCCAACAACACACTGCTGGCACTCGACACTGTTATCGCCAACAAGCCACAACTACTATCGACAACAAAACTTAATGGGACGAGCCATGCGCTCGCTGTTAGTGAATCTCGTATCTACCTTGCGATGGGCGAAACTGGTGTCACTGTGCTCAACAGCAGAGATCCCACTGCCATCACAACCCTCTATCAATACATCACCAGTGGCGCGGCCGTCGACCTTAAACAGCATGATGGCACGCTTTATGTCGCCACCACCACGGCCGGGATCACACTATTTGATATCGCGACGGCCGACCGTTTTATGTGGCTCGGCAGTCATCAAAAAGTAGGCAACGCCACCCATATCGATGTCGCCGGTGAGAGGGTGATGGTGCTCAATGACGATTATCATCTTGCCTTGCTCGATGCGGGCATGCCCAACATGCCGTCGATCGTCGCCAGCTACAGTGAGCCACGAAAGACGCAACGCCAACTGATGGCCTTTGCCCAACACGGCAAGCGCCTGTTTGCGATCTCGCGACATGAGCTACTCGAATACGACTTTGCTACGCCACCACCACAGGTCAGCAATGAAGGACTCGACTTTGGTCAGGGGGTTAACTTCGGCGGGCAGCGTCGTGGTTTTATCCGTGACAATATTCTCTATGTTGCCGACTGGTTCTCTGGCATTCACCTTTATGATATCTCCGAACCGCACCAGCCACTGCTGCTATCGAGCCTTAAGACAAAGGGTTCACCAAAAGGGATCGTAGTACGCGACGATTATGCCTATGTCGCCGATGACGACCACGGCCTGTTGATTGTTGATATCAGTGACGCTAATCAGCCAAAGCGCATTTCGACACTGCAAACACCGGGACTTGCCTATATTCCACAACTGCAAGGAGATCTACTCTATCTTGCTAGCCACCGCGGTGGATTTCAGATCATCGACATAAGCGACGCCGCTCATCCAAAACAACTCAGCAGCGTCAATACCGCCGGCAAGGCGTGGGGCATTCAGGTGCGTGATGATCTCACCTTTATTGCCGATGATGAAGCGGGGCTACTGGTGTTTGATACCAGTGATCCAACAGCACCGAAACAGATTGGTCAGTTCACCCCCGGTGGCGCTGCCGAAGATGTTGCGGTCGATGGCAACTACGCCTTTGTTAGCTTTTTCGATGATGGCGTGTATATCGTCGATATTCGTGACCCCACCAATCCAACCCCCATCAGCCACGTGGCGACACCCGGTAATGCTCGCGGCATTGAGCGTAAGGGAGACCATCTCTACATCGCCGACTGGCTTGCCGGAATGCAGGTCATCGATATTAGTGAACCGATGCAGCCACGCATTGTGGGCAGTTTCGATACCGAAGGTGCCGCGTGGGGACTGCGTCTTAAAGATGAGCACGCCTATATTTTTGACTGGTGGGGTGGACTTACCGTGCTCGATATCCAGCGGCCACAACTCCCCACGCTGCTTGCTCGCTATCTAGGCAATGACCAAATTCAACAAATCGCAGCACGAGATAAATTCCTGTTTACTGCAAGTGGCATCGACGGCGTGCAGATCTTCGATATCAATAACCCACTCAACCCGACCTGGTTTACCGGCGTCAATCTTGAAAGCGCGGCGCTCAGTATTGTTATCGATGGTAACTACGCCTATGTTGCTCAGGACAATCAATATATTACCATCATCGACATCTCGAATCCGTTTCAGGCAGAGCTACTAAGACAGATCAAGCTCGATCATAATGCCGATATTATTCGCATTGCCAACGGCCAGCTCTACGTTGCCGAACGTGGCAGTGGCGTGACGGTGATCGATATTTCAAAACCACAGGCACCGCTGGTTCGCACCACTTATCATGTACCCCTGATTGATCTGTGGAATGACGGTAACACCCTCTATCTGACCACTGACGCACAACGACTTGAGATTATCGACAGTAGCAATCCGGCCCTGCTAAAGCGATTGCATTCGTTCCAACTCGCCGCTAATGCTCAGCTGCTGCGCAGTGAAGGGTCCATGCTTTATCTCTATCTACCCGATGATGCTATTTTAGTGGTCGATATCCATGCCTCCTCTACACCACAAGTCGTCGGACGAATTCCCGTCACCATGAAACTCAGTGATTTTCAGATTGAGGGGTCAACACTCTACGCGGCAATGGATAGTCGCTATCTGTTTAAATATGACATCAGCCATCCGCAGCAGTGGCGACTGGTGAGTCGCTACAATACCAATGGCAAAATCAAACGTTTCGATCTGCATAATGGTATCCTCTATTTCGCAGGAAGTGCCAATGTCATTGCACTCCAGCCGTTACCCAGGCTTGAGATGGTCATTGACCCAGCCACTCAACAGCTCAGCACGACACTGCCCAAAGAGATGCCATTGGGCGGTTATCATCTGGTCATCACAGATGATTCGAACAACAGTACAACCCTGTTCAACGCCATTAATCTCAAAATGAAGCCGTTTGGAAAACCAGGTCTTTCGCTACAAAAGCTAAAAAAGGCGATGAAAGAAAAAAATGAACATAGCGGCACGCAATAAGCCACCTCAAAACTATCAACTGAGTTAGCATCGAACAACTCAATAGGAATGGAGCAACGATGGACACGAAAAAAGGTGTAACCACAAAGATTCTCATCTGGATGTGTGCCGGGTTAATACTCGGCAGCCTGATCAATGCCGTTGCCAGTGACATCGCCTTTATTCAGGACTATCTCGTTAACGGTCTGTTTCATGTGCTAGGTGCGCTCTTTATCAGCCTGCTGAAGATGCTGGTTGTTCCTCTGGTCACCTTTTCACTCATCTGTGGTGTTTGCGGTCTGGGTGATATCAATAAGCTGGGGCGTGTTGGACTAAAAGCCTTTTTACTTTTTCTATTGACCACAGCACTCGCCATTACCCTTGCCATCGCCGTCGCCTCTATTGTCGGCCCTGGCGAGGGATTCGAATTAAGCGATTCGTCCACCAGCACATTCACCGCACCGGTAGCCCCCCCTTTAACCCAGGTTATTATCGACCTTGTGCCAAGCAACCCGATTGCCGCCTACGCCAATGGCAATATGTTGCAGATCATCTTCTTTACCATCCTCTTTGCCGTCTGCATTTTAATGGTGGGCGAAAAAGGTCGGCCAATTGCCGAAGCCGCTGAACGGCTCAATGATGTAATGATGCAAGTGGTGACTGTCATCATGCACATTGCCCCCTATGGTGTGTTTGCGTTGATGGCCAAAACATTTTCATTGCAGGGACTCGGCCTGATTCTGCCGATGATCAGTTACTTCGCTGTCGTCGCCATCGTATTGTTACTCCATGCAGCGGGCACGTTGATGTTCCTCTTCAAAATATTTTCAAAACTTGATCCATTTATGTTCTTGCGCAAGATGCGGACTGCACAGATCTTCGCCTTCAGTACCTCAAGCTCTAATGCCACTATCCCTGTGACGCTGCGTAGCGTCGAAAAACGGCTCGGGGTTGATAACTCCACCGCTTCGTTCGTTGTTCCCTTTGGTGCAACGATTAACATGGATGGCACCGCTATCATGCAGGGTGTTGCCACGGTCTTTATCGCCAACGTTTATGGTATCGACCTTGGGCTCACCGGGTACCTCACCGTTATCGGTATGGCAGTACTCGCCTCAATTGGCACCGCCGGTGTTCCCGGGGTGGGTTTGATTATGTTGGCGATGGTGCTGAACCAGGTCGGCCTGCCGGTAGAAGGCATCGCGTTGATCATGGGGGTTGACCGTCTACTCGACATGATGCGCACAGCGGTCAATGTCACGGGCGATGCCGCGATTACCACCATTGTTGCTAAATCTGAAGATAGTATCTCAATTGAGACCTTCAATGACCCAGGCGCTGGCCATGTCGATGAGGTACACCTGCCACATCAACATACAAAGAAGAGCGCAACCTGAGGCCCTCTTAAGGCACTGTTATTGCACGTAATAAGCGCTGGGGCAACCTGGCGCTTTTCCTCTTTTTTAGAGCTCGCTCTGTAACAAAGTCACATACACACCTTAATGATTAACATATGCTGCTTTTATGTTGATCATGTCTCTAGTAGGTACGCTCAGATAGATTAGGAGGTGTATGATGAAAACAAAAGTCTGTGAAAGTTGTGGTTATGTTGGTAAACCTATCCGGGATGAATACAGCAGCTTTACCGTCGATGCAATGATCTGGCTAGCCTGGGGTGCTATTGCAGTTATCACTGGCATCTTTCCGTTAATCCTTGTTGCACCTATCTTTTCGCTGATCCATATCGCGAAGTTCCGGACGATGAAATGCCCAAAATGTGAAAATCTGGAAATGGTGAGTTTACACAGCCATGCCGGCGAAGAAATTATGGAAGATCATCACTCAGGAACGCCGCATCACTGGTCAGATAAACAGGGGCCTATTCCTCATTAGCGGCATCAATTAATCACAGAATTTCAGGGAAAGATAACATGGAGCTAGGCCCACCCTAAACGGTGGGTCTTCTACTAACAGGTAATACTAACTTATGGCCCCTCTCATCATCGAGGGATTACTGCGCCATCTCTATATTCAGTAATGATTGATCCAATTTAAGCACTTGATCCTTAACCTTGTCATTAAAACTGCCAGGTGCAGATATATTATTCAGATTGATAATTTTTGGTGTAATCAACACCAACGTCTCGGTATTAATATTGATCTTTTCCTTAGATGCGAATAGCCACTTCAGCCCAGGGATTCGACGCAGATAGGGTATGCCGCTCTCACGTTCCGATTGCGAATTTCTCATCAGACCGCCGATGAAAATTGATGTGCCATCGGGCACAATCAATTGTGTTGTCACCTCGGTGGTTTTCTGTGACGGGATACCGTCAGAAATGGTGCCAGTACTTACCTCAGGGTGTATATCAAGAAGAATCTGATTGTTTTCATCGACTGTACTCCGCACCTTCAGAATAACCCCTGATTCAAGAAACTCGACACTCTCAGTAGTTACGGCATTGATGGTGGTGGTGGTTTTGTAGCCAATACGATCACCGATCACCACAGAGGCATCCTGATTCTCGATGGTTAATAACTTCGGTGTCGATAAGGTCCTGACACGTCCTTGAGACTCCAGTGCCTCAAGAAAAATATCAATATTATTATTGGTAAAATTGACAAAAAAGCCGCTTGGATTAGTGTTATCGACCGTTCCCAATCCGAAACTACCAGAGCCTTCACTAGGATGGGCAATATTCTTCCAGTTGATACCATAGGTCTCACTATTGTCCAATGTGACTTCTAGAATTTTAGCCTCTATCATTACCTGAGCCGGTCTCGCATCAATAGCTTTGATCATGGCGGAGATACGCCGGATAACCGCGGGGGTATCCTCAACCACCAGTAATCGACGCTCCTGCAGAACTGTTACCATGCCATGAGGTGACAGGTAATTCTTAACCGCGGTCTCCGCCACGGTTGGCTCTGAATATTCAACCTTAAAAACAGCGGTTTGCGTTGTCACCCCATAGGTATTTTTATCCAGCTCTTCCTGCGAAGCGATAAAGTAGGTGTCATTTCTGCGTTCCACAGAATATCCCGAGACGCTGGCAATGGAATGAATGGCATCATCAGGCGATACATTGTATAGATTAACATTCACCTTTCCCGAGACATTCTTACCGAGCAGAATATTGGCGCGGGCAAGTGACGATAGCATCTCCATCACCTCGTTAAGCTCCATATCATTAATATTGAGCGTTATTGCCTGCGCTTCTTCTCCGTCTGCGAGATTAATAATTTCCGATATCTGAAATTTACTATTGCCCTCCTCTGCATAGGCATCACCATCAGAAGTGTCTACCAGCAGCAGCATAATCATCAAGATCATTAGGCTTAATCTATTCATTCCTACCATCCATTCATTCAATTTTGTCGTCGACAATCTTCACATCAATGGTTCGTCCATTTTTTATAAAGCGTGCGCCGTTTTCATAAACTTCAGCTAAAATATAGCCATCCAGTCTTTCACCGATCCTGTAGTGCTCGCCACCTGACATGATCAATGAGGCACTTCCCGCCACAATGATCGACGTGATACGCGGTGGACCTTTTTTAGACGCAACGCTCTCTGCTACCGCTGTAATCTTTTTTTTATTTATCACCTCTGATTTATTTTCAAACGGATTACGCTTCAATTCAGACAAAGCATGAGTTGAAAATAACAAGCCTGCACAGGCAATACTCAACATCAGACATAACATCCTGGGCGCCTTCATCTCTACTCCTGGATCCGGTACGAAGCAATCGTCATCTTCATCACTAGCACCTTGGGGTCTGTCTGCTGGGGCTGCATTTCCATCTTGTTGATCACAATAAACCCCATTTCTTCGGACATATCGTTAATTAGATGATAAAGATCCACGTAATCACCGGTGAATTCAACATTAAATAACAGCTCTCGATATGACTTCAGGGTACGCCAGGGGACCGGCTGTATACTGCCAATATCAACATGATTCGCTAACGATATTTTTTGCAACATGCTAATTACAAATGACTCGATGTACTGATCAGGGACACTCATCATTTCACCATGAATACTTTTCATCAGTTGTTCCACAGTCTGCTTCTGTAGGTTGATTTCATTATCCAGATTGGCCTGATTGACAGAGATGTCTTCTAGTACAGATCTGGACTTTTCAACAACCTTGTAGTCCTTGATTTTCGGTACCATCACAGAGGAAACGATCAATGCGAACAGCAATAAAATCGCGCCGCCACAGACAATTTTCAGTGTCCGTGTTTCAGCCGTAGCGAGATAATCATTAATCTTCACGCGCCCTCCTGTCGCACATCCACAGACAGATTAAAATCAACAACTGATGACGTTGTATAATGTCTGAGGGAAGAATTCAGCACACGCACCCCCTTAATCTCTGGTTGGTCAAGTAGGTTACTAACAAAGCGAGAAAGGGTCTCGTAATCCTGTGCCTGACCTTTGATTATCATCTCGATGCCTTTCTCTTTGTCAGCCACAGGAGCACTTTTTCCAGTGTTAGAAGTAGGCTGTGGTTTTACTCCCTGCACAACCAGCACATCTGCACGTGTCATTCGCAACTGCAAAAACCACAGGTTCTCATCCGCCAACGCATTGTCAATCACTTGAAACATAGACCCTACCGTTGCACCACGACGCAATTTATTGAGCAGTTCAAGCTGATTTCCATATTTCGTCTTAGCCTCCTGAAGGCCAACAAGCTGCTCATTCTGACGCACAGTAATATTCTTTTTTTTCTGAAATTCTGCTACTTCCGCATGCAGTTGTGTGATCTCATGATTGAGGTATAGTAAAACCATTCCAGCAATCATCACTATCACCACCACAGCAACAGCAAGGTTCTTCAGCAAACGGATATGAGACTGCAGCCGACGATAGCTGCTGGGAATTAGATCGACATCACTCATCGCTATACAAGCCCCTCAAAGCAAAACCTGTTGCGACTGCAATCTCAGGTAATACCTCATTATCATATTTTGGGCTGTCGCGACTGCTACGTGGAAAAGACTGTAGTGGGTCCGGGATAGCGCGCACACTGATATCAACCAACGAGTT
Source organism: uncultured Gammaproteobacteria bacterium (assembly GCA_945787155.1). Lineage (GTDB taxonomy): Bacteria > Pseudomonadota > Gammaproteobacteria > SZUA-140 > SZUA-140 > SZUA-76. Next base: position 12,334 of record CALZHD010000016.1, read on the forward strand.
AATAATACTGTCAACCCCTGTCCAGCGAGCAATACTGCCCACCAGAAAAATCTTATCGGGTGACTCACCCCGCGTTTCCGAAGAGATATAGATTAAGGCACGGGTAATTTCATCAGCCAGCTCAATAAACAACGGCTTGATGATTTCAGCAATGGTGTGAAATACATCCTCGCCGTTGAGGATACTCTCGCCGCCCACCTCTACACGTGCCGAAGTAGTGCAATATTCACGCACCAGATCGCTAGCTTCAACGACCGAAATGTCGAGTTCTGACGCAATTTTTTCCAATAATCGATTCTCACCAAAACCCACTTCATGATCGAATATCATGCGCCGCCCAGAAAGCATGGTGAAATAACTCTTCATCCGGCCGAAATTTATAACCAACACATTCTCCACCCCCCCCGGCATCGACATCGCGCAGACTAAACGCTTGATCGCAACAGGGTTGATATCGAGTGCAGACACATCAAGTTTACAATGGCGAAAATTATCTAGATAACGCGTCACATCTGTCCGTTTGGCAATGGCAGCTATCGCCAGACCACTCTCGTTTTCTGCGCTGCGTCTCACCGGTAAAAAGTCAATCACGTACTCATCAAGATCATCGCCAAGACGGCTAATCAGGGCACTCACCAACTCTTCCTGGTCATCCTGATCCTGGCGTTTTTGATAAGTGATTGGCAACAGCCTGACACATCCCGGAGGCAAGCTCGATACCACCTTATTGCCGTAAAAGTGATCTTTTTTCAGCATTTTAGTGACAAGCTTTTTCATCTCACCGGGCGATTCGAGAAAGTCTTCAAGCGGTAACGGGTAGCACTCAGAGGTTTTGGCCTTGAGTCGAATATTGCCATCCTCACCCTTCTGCAACTGAACCATGTGTACAGCTTCGCGCGCGAATTCAAGTCCGATAGGACCGATGGTCGACTCTATAGTGCTTTTTGAGAACCTGTTGGATAGATAGCTGAGTACACTCATAAATCAGATTTTCCACTACACCCTGGAATGAATAACCCTACTGCATCCGCCAATATCTGCTCGGACTCGTCCCTAACCTCCCTCACTAGCGCTTTGCTCAAACCAGTTAAATGAAACGCCGACGGAGCCACCCTGTCGAACACCTCATCTACATTATCGTCAGTAATCTCAAATGAATTGATAATGCGCGCCATATGCACCACTGCTGTTTCAAGACTAAAAGTCTCGGCCAACCATGGCTCAACGTGATACTGAGTGATCACCTGCAAGCTTTCGGGAAGATTCCAGTGCTGCAATAAATTGGCGCCCAGCTCAGCATAATCAAAACCCAGCAAGCTACGTTCTTCCTTGAACAACACAAGATTTTCGCTTTTGACTTTGGCCAGCAGGTAAGCACACTGCTCCGGGATCTTTTGATACATCACCAGGTGCCCAATATCATTGAGCAACCCAGCAACAAAGAGTTTTTCGCTATCGATGATATTGCATTTATTAGCCAAGAGCCGTGAGGTGACACCACAGTGAATGCTGTCACGCCAAAAGGTTTGCATATCGATCAGCTCTTCTGGGATGCCTTTGAAGGCCTCTATCACCGAGGTAGCCAGCGCGATATCATGAATCTTGAGCGTCCCCAACATAGTGACGGCACTCCTGATCGTCTCAATCCTGGATGGCAAGCCAAAAAAAGCGCTGTTAACAACGCGTAACACCCGCGCCGATAGTGCGGGATCATATTGAATCACATCTGCCATATTGGTGGCAGTAGAACCAGGATCTTCTAACACCGCATTGAGTCTTATATAGACATCCGGCAGCGAGGTAAACTCGACTGAATCATCAATGAACTCCCTTACACTCAGCATCTGGATGCTCCGGTTTTCTCCATGTATTTCAAAGGCTGTATCGTCAACAACCAGAAAAACATAAAAGAATACAGGCCACCTGCCATTTTCCTGTCTACTGGATATTTGGATAGCAATATTAAGAGACGTTAAATAACATGATGTCCGTCGCTATACCCGTCGCTTGAATCATCAATATCCTTGTATCACGCTCAACATTTTTGAAAACGGCCCGATAGCTATGTGTAGAACAAATTTCGGTTCTGCTGCTATGCAGCCGTGGAGTCAAATTAAATTGAAAGGACACATTAATCACACAGCAGTCTTACGATCTATGCTCACTTTGTATGCCTTTCTCGATGCGCGAAGTGAAATATTTTTTAGTGATGGATTACTGAGTTTTGAAGATGATGAACAATAACTTATCGATACTGATCGTTGAAGATTCCGATTTAAGTCGCTTCAACAATGTAACGGCATTATCCACCGCTGGATATTCCGATATTCGTATGGCCACTTCAGGTACCGAGGCGTTGAAATTAATCAACGAGCGCCCCGCGCAGATTGTCATCACCGACTGGATCATGCCAGAGATGAGTGGTGATACCCTTACCAAAATCATTCGCGAACAAGACAAGGCAATAAATCACTATACTGCGATACTGATGGTCACCTCAAAGGAAAGTATGGATTCCCTTGTCGAGGCCTTTGAAGGTGGCGTAGATGACTACATTCGCAAACCCTTCGACCATCGAGAACTCGTTGCCAGAACTTTTTCTGCGGAACGTATCGCACATCTCCACCAGCAATTGATTGATTCTGCAAAAATACTGGAAGATGACAATCTGCGACTGCAGAAACAAACCCTGACCGATCCGCTCACCGGCGTGTGGAACCGGCGCTATATCTTTATCCACCTAGACAATCTGATCAAACTGACCCTGACCCGCGGTGGCATCATCTACTGCGCCGCCATTGACCTCGATTATTTCAAGCAATTCAACGACACGCATGGTCACAACGTTGGCGATGAAATCCTGAACGGCTTCTGTCAAAGGATGCTCAAGGCCATTCGCCCCATGGATGTGCTCGCCCGTCTTGGCGGTGATGAGTTTGTCATCCTCATGTACCATGAGGAGGGCGTCGACCATGTCTCGTCCATCTTTGGCCGTGTGCGTGAATCCCTCGTCAGCAAACCCATCCGTACCAGTGCCGGTGATTTCAATCTCACCGCCTCATTCGGCATCGCCAGCTATTCCGGCCAACAGGATGAGCGCCCCTTTACCCCCTCAGAAATCTTACTAAAACATGCCGATGAAATGCTCTATCAGGCCAAAGACGCAGGACGTGACGGCATCTTCTTTTAAGGCTCGGCAAAAGCGCTCCCATCAACGGGCATAATCACGCCGGCCTCGCAATCAGCGCGCTACAGCGCTTATCATGACTCACCCAATCACTCACGCGCCGGACTCAATGGCGACATCGGGTTACGCCGTCGCCGCTTAATTACTTCCGTCAAGTGCTGCGCTAGGGCGGCGCATACACCACTTCGATTCTGGGATAACGTTCGGGCTGGATATCATCGTCACTACTGAAGTTCTGGGTATTGCCATGCGTGCCGGTGAGTATCAGGCCGTAGTTGGTTGTCACACCATCGACCCATTCCTGCACGATGGCGGTGATATCGTCAACCTGCACCCAGTCATTGGTGGCCGCAAACGGGATCGTCGTTTGGCCAACATTCGGCGTGCGGTAGTCACCCTCCGCGCCATCGGCCGTCCACGGCAGCGTCGCCGTGCGCTCATTCCAACTGGCGCCATTATTGGGCACACCGGCAGAGCCGTCGTTGGTGCCTACCACCCAGGGCACGGTGAGCGGAAACAGCTCCATAATAATGGGATCATCCTTTTCTGAATTTTTCTTACCCTGATTTTCAAGAAACAGCCTCAGTTTGGCGGAGACAATCAAGGCCCCTGCCGGGATGGGTGATAGATTCGGTAACAACAGCGTGCGCCGGGTGTCATGCAGGCCAACCTGGAGTTTACCCACACTGCCGAAATTGAGCTCATCCTTGTTCTTGGCAATCAAAGTATCCCCATAGCCCACCCCCCTCATGAGGATATCGACAGTTTCATTATTATTCACCGGCCCCGTGCCCGCACCGCAGGCAACGCGGTAAGTAATATTCAGTTGCGGCCGATTGGCCGTGATGGCCCCGCTGCGCGAGGTGAAGCTCACGCCCTTGACCTGGCTGCTGCCGACCAGGGTCAGGCCACGGTTGTTGGCGCCGCTTTCGATCCAGGGTTGTACAAAGCCGCTGACATCCCACTGATACCCGCCCGGGGTGGCAGGATCCAGCAGCACAGCTGTGCTGGGATTGGTAGCCTGATAACTGGCCAAAAAGTTCCATGTCCAGAACCCGTCACCGCTAGCATAAGACACCGCCGGTTCAGCCCAGCCCGCTTTCATCGGATAGGCGATGATGGTGCCGCCGCTGGTGGAGGTGCCCGTTGATTCGACATACAGATCCAGGGTAGCCGACACCACCTCGGCCCCGAAGGGCAGCGTCGACACATCAAATTGCAGCAGCGGATACTGCGCCGCGCCCGGGGTACCATCCACCAGTAACGTGGTGGCGGAGCCATAGTTGTTGTTGGGATTGGCCTGGCGGATATAACTGTCCTTGATCGCCGATTTCGCCACTGAAACGGGCAGTTCATGCAGATGCATTTCACGCACCGCGGTCGTAATATTACCGCTCTGACTGGTGGCGCTCAGGGTCACGTCGATGGGCGAGCCGTTATCGACTACCGGGGTGGCACTGTACTGGTCCGCACCAAAGGCGACATTGGTGAGGGTGGTGTAATTGACACAACTCTGCTGATTATTGAGCCACAAGAAGTGCGCCTCGGCGGCATCCATCACGTATCCCAACGGCTCATGCGCATTTTCGTCCTGGACGATGTGCAGCTCCAGGTTATTGCTGCTATTGAGCAGATAGGCCACCATCGCCAACAGCAGAAAAATCGAGATCGTCGGCATCAGGATAAAACCTGTCTGCCTGGCATAGGGTTTAAAATTGTGCATCAATCTGTTCTCCCCACACGCACAACCGTGCTCAGCGTTGCCGACTCGCCGCCACTATCGGTGAGGGTCAAGGTCAGCCGCAACAAGGGTTTGGCCAGTGGGCCGAAACGTTCGGCCTGAAAAGTGGTCACGTTCTGCACCAGAACCTGCTCGCTGAATTGACCGCCCACCACCGCCAAAGGCGTGGGGGTACGCTCAATGAGGTCGGTGCCCTGCAGGCGGAACACCACCGGGTCGAGCCAGTCTTCGTTATCAAAACCATCTTCGTCGTCGTCCCAGCGCTGGGCCTCGTCAATCAAACCATCACCATCATCATCAACGCCAATGAAACCCGACTTAGCGTCGTTATTCATGTCGTCCTTGGGGTCTTCATCAACCATACCGTCCTGATCGTCATCAATGCCGTTGATGGGGTCTTCCTCTTTCAGGCCATCTTCGTCGTCATCTTCAAGAAAGCTGATCTCATCAATGTTGCCGTCGTTGTCATCGTCGATGCCGACGATACCCGGTGCACCATCATTGGTCGTATCGTTATCGCTATCTTCATCGATGCGGCCATCGCCATCGTTATCGGCATCGGCGATGCCGTCGGCGTTTCGATCGAGGCCAGGGTCGAGGGTCACTGCAAACAGGTCGCGCAGCGCCTCGTTTTGGGCTGTATCACTGCGATTGGCCAGCGGCAACATCAAGCGCTCTGTGCCGCGCGCGGCGTTGACCATGCGCTGCATGGCAAACTGCACTTGCTGATTAAGTTCGCTGCGAGACTGCTTCAACGCATAGGCCTTAGCAGCGCTGGACACCAGCCCCGACATGGCCAATAACAGCATCGCCGTGATCGCCGTGGCCAGCACTACTTCAACCAGCGTAAAGCCTGTTTGGTGTCGATTTGATCTCAATGGCAAGACGCACATGGGCTACTCAGCAATCAGGGTCGAGACTTCATGGCTGCCGTTCTCGATCACGACACGCAACTTGAGCAGGCCGGCATCGCCGCCGGTGTCCGGGTTATTATCCATATCGGCGTTATCGCCATCATAACGATAGAGATAGACCAACAGCCGATCCGGGCTACCGCCAGGATCGGAAAATTGCGGGCTAACAACCGTCGCACCGCCGGTGACCAGGGCCTCGGCATCAAGCAAACTGAAGGGTTCCACCAGCAGGGTCTGTATCCGTTCCTGTAGTTTGTATTTGTGTTTTATAAAACGTTCGCTTACGTCGCTGCTACCAATCCCGGTCTGCAAGGCATCAAGCGCCGGCACCAGGCAGGCCATCACCAGCATCACCGCCACTAGCACCTCGACATAGGCGCTACCGTCTTGAGCATCGCCCCTGCGCGGCATCAGCCTCATGACACGTTGACCCGCCCGTTGACGGGTATGATGGTGACGGTACGTGTCTGCAAGTTAAACGATGCGGTGACGGTGCCACTGGTCAACGGTAACAGACTGACCGGCGAAATGGGTTCGCCATAGGCATCAAAGGCAATGGCCCAGAACACCGTGGCACTGCCCTGATATTGAAAGTTAGCGCTGTAGCTGGTGCCATTGGTAAAACTGATGGCATCGAGATTGCGCGCATAAAGCTTTTTGTCGACGGGGTGGTAGACATCGAATTCCTCGGTCGGCGGTATCGTGCCGGTATCGAGACGAAAGAGCTGCAACTGTTTGGTATCGGTCTGAATACGCATGCCGTAGGGTGAGCGCGTCTTAATCGCCTGGCTGCGAGCATAACGCAGCGCGTTCTTTAATTCAGTGGTGGCAAGTTCAATTTTTTGCTCATCGTTAGACGCAAAAGTGGGCACCACTGCCGCAGCGAGCAGGCCCAGGATAAACACCGCCGTAAGCACTTCGATCAGCGTAAACCCCTGTGGCTTGTTTACGCCCATCGACTGCTTACGGCGGTTACCGGCCAGGGATTGGCCTAGCGATCGAGTTCATCAGTATCATCTGCGATAAACTTGCCAGTGATGGCATCATACTTCCAGCCCGCGCCTGGAGCCGCAGCGCCCGTCATTATCAGGTTACCCGTGCTAGTGACCACCAGTGCATTGCCAGCGCCAAGCGGGTTGTCAGGCAAATCCGCCTTCTTCAGGTAGGGGCCGAAGCTAAAGACAGCATCGGTGGTACTGCAGGCCTGCCCCAGCGCATTGGTGTACATGGTCATCTGAGAGATGAAGGCTGTGGCACGTAACAAGTCGGTGGTGGTATCACCGGTACCAGCCGTGCCACCGCCTGGGCAGGTCGCGCCAGAGGCAGCAGAATTACCAGGAAAAGTGCTGTTGTGTTGTTGATAATACAGATCAATCGCTGACCGCATATTGCCCAATGTAGTATCCAGTGATGCATCCCTGGCATCCGTAGTCGTTGAAGCAAACTGTGGCACAACAATAGCCGCCAGTATCGCCAGGATAATCACTACGATCAAAAGCTCTACCAGGGTAAAACCTTTTTGCAATAACGACTGTCGTTGTTTGGTGGGTCTCATGTGTTTCACTCCGTGCATATTTTAACGAGAAGACTTCAATACATAGGAAATAACGGCGGTTTAAAAGATTCTTTTAGCCCTATTTTCATATTCTTGCTAATAAACGGTAGCACTCAAGTTAACGACTGCACCAACCGATAGGATAGGTACAAAAATCATCGATTTAAGGTATAGCGTATTCCCACATGGCTATCGGACGGCAATATAAGACCCCATGGAAGTCCGAAAAACTCGGCTTAACGATGATCATCGCCTCCTTAATAGTGATCACCGTCATCATCGGGCTGCTGTTCAAACAGCAAAAAGAGGTCAACCAAAATCAGATCCGCTCCCAGGGCGTCTCTATCACCCGTATCCTGTCCGAGATGCCGATCGACTACATGATGCAATCTGGCAATCTCAACCGGATCCTGGAGATCATTCGCCTAAGTCAGGATCGCACCACGTTTGCCTATGCGGTGGTGATCAATGATAGCGGCGAGATTCTGGCCCAAAATGCGGCGCCTGATCTAATTATTCCCAGCATCAACGTAGCCAATAGAATGCAGGCGAGCCAGGGTGAACGCCTGGTGACACTCGCCGACCAGGACAAACAGGTGATCGAGTATTACGCGCCACTGGCCACTATTGACGATACCCGTGCCACCATCCATCTAGGTTATTTTCCGCCGGGTCTGGGGATGGACAGGGAACAGATAACCTTCTTCGCCACCTTGTCACTACCGATCTTTCTCTTGACGCCACTGTTCTATTTTCTGGTCCGTAGAGAGATCCGCCCGCTGGCCAAAGTAAACGCGGAAATCGAAAACTATCTCAGCAGTGGTCAGCTTAACCGCATCGAATTGAATGCTTCCGGCGAAATCTCGGAATTCATGCAGAAGATTGGCACGCTCTTCGAACAGACGCAGCATCAAATTGGCGGTCTGGAGTCACAACTAAAACACCAAAGTACATCAAACAAGCTGCTGTCTTATCAGCGCGTCCGGATCGAGAATGTACTTCAGGCCATCCCCGACGGTTTACTGATCCTGGATGAAGGGGGCAAGATCACCTATGCCAATAGCAAGGCCACCACCTATTTAGGCACGGACGACGACACCATTAAAACCCAGCCGGCCGAGAGCTGGTGTCAGGATCAGAAGATCGTCGCCTTTCTGAATCAGTGTGTCGGCCGCTCCGGCGCTGCTTTTACTGCCAGCAGCGAGACCTATGCGCCGCAGCATGATCCAGCCAAAATGATCAAACTGAATGCCTATCCTCTGTTTTCCGTCAAAGAGGATCACAATATCAATGGCACCCTGGTTTCTCTGCGTGATATCACGCAGGAGCATCTGGAGCGTCAAAGTCGCACTGATTTCATTGCCAATATTTCCCACGAACTCAAAACGCCCCTCATGACCATGAAGCTTTACACTGAGGCATTGCAGGGTGTGGATGGTCAGACCGAAGCGTTTCGTATCGATGCCACCAACATTATGAATGACGAAGTAGAACGTATGACCGTCCTCATCAATAATCTACTGAGCATTACCCAAATGGAGATGGGGGCCATGAATCTAGAACGCAAACGCGTTCGCTTACATGATCTGCTACAAGATGCGCTCAGTAGTGTGTCCAGAAGTGCCAAAGAAAAACACATCAAGTTTACCCTCAATCTGCATCAGAACCTCAGCGCCGTCGATATCGACAAGGATCTGATGCGAGTAGCAGTGAACAACCTGCTCACCAATGCCATCAAGTACAACCGCGACCATGGTGAAGTGACCCTGACAGCCGAAGAAACAAACGATAGCATCACCATCAGTGTCAAAGACAACGGTATCGGTATCAGCAAAGAAGATCAGCTCAAGGTCTTCGACAAGTTCTTTCGTTCTGATGACCAGGATGCCCACGAGCGCGGGGGGCAGGGGCTGGGGCTGGCCCTCACTAGAGACATCATCCGGCTCCACAATGGCAGCATTAGCCTCAATAGCGTGGTTGGTGAGGGCAGCGAATTTATCATCAAGCTGAATAAATCGCGCGTCAAATTAGAGCAGGCAGGGTAACTGTGAAACGCATATTGATCGTCGACGATGAAGCACACATCATTCGGATACTACAACTGTCATTGGAGCGCGCCGGCTACAAAGTTGACTCGGCGCCCAATGGTGAAAAAGGCTTCAGCATGCTTTGCCAAAATCCGCCGGATGCGCTCATTAGCGACATCGAGATGCCACGCATGAGCGGCGAAGAGATGTGTAAAAAAATCCACGCGGAAATTTCGGATCGCGATTATCCCATCTTCATCATGACCTCGAGAACAGAGCGCGCCCACCGTGAGTGGTCAGAAATGATACCCAATCTATCCTTCCTTGAAAAACCGGTCAGCGCTAGAGAATTGATCTTATGCATTAATGCTTATTTTGACTCAATTAACGCAGAGGTATAGATGGACCTCATGGACAAACGAACCGCAGGACTAAAGTACGATCAGTATCAAAATCTGATCGCTGGGTATTTCATCCATCCCATTTCTATCGTTGCTTATAACGCCATGGGTATCGTGAACTGGCATTCCGATGGTTGTGTGATACATAACCACTATCCGCACCCAGCCAATATCACCGCCAACGGCACCAATAAATATAGAGACCATGGGCTCAAATGGGTCGAGTTGAACGATAACAACAATTGCTATGTGATCGAAGTTCACAATCGCCATGAGGACCTGATCACAACGATCGCAATATTCTTCTCGCAACAGGATGCCGCAGATGAACATGCACATTTGACACGCATTGCTCCGTCGGTCCTTACTTTAAGCAAGCTCATCCAGACCGAATACGAGCTCAACAACGAACTTAACGACATGGCGCATGAACTTAGTGAGCGTTATGACGAACTGAATCTAGTCTACGCGACTGATGATGACATCCAGAGCCGCACTGAGGCAGACAACGCTCTCAACGGCCTGATCAAAAATTGTAGCGAATATCTGGGCGTGCCGTTGTCCACACTGATTGTGCCGCAATGCAATGTCAGCATTCATTATCAAAAAAAATCGCTCACCATTAACAATCTCGATGTCGTATTGGACTACATCAATGACGACCTCATTAAAAAGAGCAATAATTCATCCGAGCCGATTATCCTCAACACCCTTGAGGACTACGCTAATGAGGGTCTGGAGCACACGGTCAGCGGTAAATTTATTTCGATCCCCATTTTATCCACAGGCGGTGCGGCGCGTGGCGTACTCACCTGCTACAAAGCTGAAACTGATGGCGATTACACCAATAGCGACAAAAATCTGCTGATGACGATGGTGCGTAAGATCACCAAGATAATCAACACCAATTTTGACACTCTGACAGGCCTGATGAGCCGTGACGCCTTCGAGTTCTCCGCCGAGGCGACAGTGCTGCTCTCAAAACAGGCACAAAATGTCTCGTCCATCCTCTATATCAATATTGACAAAACCCAGATCATAAACGACGTCGCCAGCCATCATGCCGGTGATGCGGTCATCAGGCAGGTCGCTGCGATTATCAAAACCCGCCTCAAAGATGTCGAGATGATTGCGCGCATTAGTGGTGATATCTTCGGTGTCTTGATCGAGAATTGCACCAAAGAAGAGGCAGCACAGATTGCCAACGAGATTCGTCTGGAGACTAGCAACCAATCTTTTTCCTGGAAGCAACACCAGTTCAACGTCACCATCAGTACCGGGATCTGCGAGATTAATGAACAGACCGTCAGTGCCACAAGCGCTATCACTGCGGCAGAAGTCTCTTGTGATGCCGCCAAGGCACAGGGTCGTAACGCGGTGGTGATCTATAATGACAATAACTCCCAGGTGGTGGAGCGCAAGAGTGCGATGCACTGGGTCAACCGCGTCCAGGCCGCCCTGCGCGAACAAAAATTTTTGCTGTTCGCCCAACCCATACAGGTATTGAATGGCAAACCCGAGGCCTTTCACTTTGAGATACTGTTGCGCATGCGTGATGAAGACGGATCCATTCTGGCACCCGGTTCATTTATGCATGCAGCCGAAATCTATAATATGATGCCGGATCTGGACGAGTACGTCATCAAAACAGCCATCGCCACACTCGAGCGTTATTGGCCATCGATCGACGACAAAGATGGCAGCATAGCCATCAATCTCTCGGGGCAGTCGATCAGAAAGAGTGGCTTTCTCGAGTTCATTCTCCACCAGGTGAGCAATTCCACCGTGCCTGCTGAAGCATTCTGTTTCGAGGTCACAGAGACCGCGACGCTCGGTCGCCTTAACGAGGCCAGACACTTTATCGAGCAGATCAAAAAGATCGGCTGCAAGTTTTCACTCGATGATTTTGGTACAGGCCTAAGTTCATTCAGCTACCTCAAACAACTGCCGGTGGATTACCTCAAGATCGATGGCAGTTTCGTCAAGAGTATCCTCAAGGACTGCGTCAATGATGAAATGGTGCGAGCGATTCACAGAGTCAGCCAGGTCATGAACCTCAAGACCGTCGCCGAATTTGTCGAGGACGAGGAGGTCATGGATCATCTGCGCAGTATCGGCATAAATTACGGACAAGGCTATCACATCGGTAAAGCGATTCCCTTTGAGGAGCGCCTGAAAGTGCTGACCACCAAATTAAGCCAGGGCATGGCAAACACACCACCAAATTAAAGTTCGGTAGTTTTCTATGGAAGCAATACGTGCACAGAATAACGTATCCCCCACTGAGGTGATATCGACACGCATCGGCGTAATGACCTATCTGGCACCAAAATCCTCACTGGCATCTGCTGCGGCTATCGGTGAGCTTCGGGATGCCGTAGATGCCTGCATCGTCAAGCGCGAGGTACAGGTGGTCATCAATCTGTCATCGGTTGAGTACCTCAACAGTGAAGCACTGGAGATGCTACTGGAGATGCATACCCAACTGGTGCGCCTGGGTGGTTGGCTCAAACTTGCCCAGGTCAACAATCTCGCGCGTGAGATTTTTTATATCACCGCTATCGATGAGGTCATTTCCATCATCGATATGACTCTGGATAACAATGACAAATTCAAGAAGGTAGAACGTAATACTGCCAGGCGAAAACTGGGCCTCATACTGGTTGAACGAGACCTGGTCTCACAAAAGAAACTAGATGAGGTCATTTCACTGCAGCACAAATCTGGTAAACGCCTTGGGCATATCCTGGTCGAGCAAGAGATCGTCTCTGAACACGATATGATGACAGTGCTGGCTGAACATCTCGCGATGCCCTCTGTCAATCTACGCGCAGGTTTGTATGATCCAGAAATCGTTAGTATCTTAGACAAAGAGATTGCCACCCGTCTCGGTGTGATACCCATCTTCAGGATCAACGACAAGCTGCTGGTCGCCACCTCAGACCCGCAGGCACTTCACGCATTTAATGAAATCGAAGAACACACCGGCTTACGTGTCACGCCGGTGCTGGCACTGGAAGCGCAGATTATCAAGTCACTCAATGAAGTCGCCTCTAACAACCCATTGACCTCGGACCTGATTTTTGATGTCGAAGGCGATTTTGAGGTGGTGGAGACTAATGTCACCAGCGACCAGATCACCATCGACGAACTGGCTGCCGGCAGCCCCATCATCAATATGGTGAACTCGATTATTCAGCGCGCTATCAATGACCGGGCCAGTGACATCCATATCGAACCCAGCCGCAATAAGACCCTGATCCGGTTTCGGATTGATGGTCTGTTATATGAGGCGATGAGTGTTAAACCAGAACTTCACCCAGCGGTTATCTCCCGCCTCAAGGTCATGGCCAACCTGGACATCTCCGAACGACGCCTGCCTCAGGATGGTCGCATTCAAGTCTATACCCATGGCCATGAGGTTGATCTGCGTTTCAGTTCCCTGCCCGGACTCCACGGCGAAAAGATCGTGCTGCGAGTGCTGGACAAAAATCAGTCTATCCTTGATGTCAATAAACTCGGTATGAGTGTCGCCAACCTCGCTCTGTATCTGAAAATGCTTAAGCGCACCCATGGCCTGATCCTGGTCACGGGTCCCACTGGCAGCGGGAAAACCACCAGCCTCTATGCCGCGCTTAACCACATCAACAGCATAGAAAAAAATATTGTTACTATCGAGGATCCAGTCGAATACCAGATGGAGATCATCAATCAGAACGAGGTCAAGGGCAACGTCGGCCTGACCTTTGCCACGATTCTCAAACACGTCTTACGGCAGGACCCTGACATCGTCATGGTCGGTGAGATCCGTGAACAGGAGACGGCCGAGATCGCGGTTCAGGCCGCCCTGACCGGCCACTTAGTGTTGTCGACCCTGCATACCAACGATAGTGTCGGCGCTGTCACCCGCATGATTGATATGGGTATCGAGCCATATTTATTATCATCGGCCCTGGTCGGTGTGTTGGCACAGCGCCTGATTCGTACCATCTGTCCCAGCTGTAAAACCAGCTTTATCGCTCCCCCTGAAATGATTGAACGTTATGGTTGGGAAGAAAGCAAACAGATACGCCTGGCACGCGGCCGGGGCTGCCCCGAGTGTTATGACTCCGGCTACAAGGGACGCGCCAGTATCCATGAAGTTCTTGAGGTGGACCAGGACCTACAGAAATTGATCATGGCCAATCCTAGCCGCGACGTGCTCTCTGACTATATTAGCAGGCGCGACATCAAGACCCTCTACGATGATGGCCTGCTGCATGTGCACGATGGCGATACCACCATTGAAGAAATTTCACGCGTCATCAATAATTAATATCACCACGCTATGGCCATCGAAATCGCAAAAAAAACCACGGCCAAGGCGTCTAAGCGCCAGCCTGCACCGATACATTTTAATTTGGGCCAGAGTAGGCTCACAGCCAAGGATCGTATCACTTTCACCGAACAGCTTGCGCTACTCCTTGAGACCGGCAACAGCCTGCATGCCTCACTGGAGGCACTAAGCCATCATAGCCAAAATCCAGCCATGAAGGCTATGATCGACGATATGATGATTGACATCGGTAACGGTATCAGCTTTTCCCAGGCCTTGTCGAAACACCCCGAAATGTTTTCTACAACGTTCGTCAATCTTATTGCGGCTGGTGAAGCAGGCGGCTTTATGGAACTGGTCATCCAGCAGCTGTTGGAGATGGATGAGAAGCGTGAAAAACTCAAGGCCACAGTCAAATCAGCCCTTACCTATCCCGTATTTCTGGTGCTGTTCTCTATCTCAGTGGTCATCTTTGTGCTGGTAGTGGTGTTTCCAAAATTTAGCGATATGTTCATCGCTATCCAGGACGAACTACCCATCACCACCAAGATCCTGATGGCCGTCAGCAACATGCTGATCAATTACTGGCCCATACTTATCCTGGCAGTCGCCGCCATCGGTATGACTGGATGGTACTGGTTTAAGCGCGGTCCGGGAAAATCGATACTCGACCAGCTGAAGTTACGCCTGCCCATTGTCAGAGGTATCTTCACAGGCATCTATTTTTCTCAGACCTTCCGCATCCTGGGCCTGTCCTTAAGCAATGGCATCAATGTGGTCTCCGCATTGAACTCATGTAAAGAGGTCGTGCCCAATCGGCGTTTCCAGAAACTACTCGATACCGTCCAGACCAATGTCACCGAGGGTGCTGGAATCGCTAGCGGTTTTCGCGATTCGGACATCGTGCCGCAACTGGTCAAACAGATGATCACCACCGGAGAGGATACCGGTAACCTGCCCAAGGTCCTATCGCGAATTGCTCAACATTACGAACAGGAATTGGAACGGCGGCTCGATGCTTTTGCGAAGATGGTCGAGCCCATCATGCTATTGGTCATGGGACTGGTGATCGGCCTGATCGTCAGCTCACTGATTCTACCTATTTTTCAGCTTTCAACCTCAGTCGGTTAACCAGGCCTTAGGTTGGCTAGCTACCCTATAAGTTCAATATATGGTTTAAGCACCTATTTCCTTACCCTTCCAGCTAGTGTTTTAAAAAAACTCAAAAAATCAAATTCTTAGCGCATGTCTAATAATGACTTTATTTCGACATATCTATAATCTATATAATAGGTAGGGATTTTCTCGTTATCGCCGATAAGTAAAAAGATGTTCAAGGTATTACGCTAACTACCCATATTGAACTTAACGAGAAGACTCAACATATAACGTGAAAAATGGTTGCTGAAACTTCCTCAATTAGTACTTCTTCCAGTCGTCAGCATAAGCGTGCGTACTTGCGCTACACGATAGATCTTAATGCAAAGTGCTGTACCCAGGCTAATGCATGTGCCGAAGTCAATATACGAGATTTTTGCCTGGGTGGTATGTTTCTGACTTATGTCACAAGCCAGGACACCGAACTGCAAGCCCACTTGGTTCCAGATATCGGAGACATGGTTGAAATATACTTTGAACTGCCCGGTTCACCTCCTGAAAAAATTCACTTTCACGCGCGCGTGGTGCGCTCAGATATCAAAAATCTAGGAATCGCCTTTGAAGAGCCAGAGTCAGCTAGCTTACACAGCGTACTTAAGTATGCAAAAAAGCATCTAGCTAATGAGGTAGTTAACCGCGAGGCACCGACATCTGCGACCAATGCATGTAGTTCACTCCAGCTGCTTGACACTATTCGAGACCAGTCTATAAAGCACACAAATACGCTTATCAACGCATACTTATCTAAGCAAGCCAATATTCTGCTTGAAATGGCTGATAAGTCACGGGACGCCAGTGAACAAAATTGCTATTTTGAAGCGCTTACTGTCTTTGGCAACAAACGTGATGAATTTAGAAAAACCTTTGAAGAAAAAATGGTTCATATTTTACATGCCAAACCTGAACCGATTAGTGAAGCATTAAACCTTGATGAAACAAAACTCTCTTCCAGCGTGCTCTCTTTAATAGAACATGATGACATTGATGACTGGATTGCAAGGTCTGATATTACCAGCAAATCGGAATCAATCTATTTCGATGAGCTTGCAGGCATCGAACAGCGCCTATCATCATTATACAACACCGATATCGATAAACAGAATAATCCTATCGGTCCTGAGGCCTTTTCATACGCATTTCAGGATGCGATTAGCTCTATCCATATTAATAAAATCGCTTACCAGGTCTGCTGTAAAATATTTCGTGATGTTCTTAAAGATAGCGTAGGAGAACTTTATAAAAGCGTCAACAAGCTTCTACTCAGTAACAATATTTTACCTGATCTTCAGTATCATATTAAAAAGACCGACAGTCTGAATAAATCCACACATACTGAAACTTCTTACGAAGAAGAGGTTTCTGTTGATACCAGCAATGCTGAATCAATCAATACAAATACTCCTAATCCAAATGATATAAATAGCTCTGGCTCTATAAATACTGGCTCTTCTAATTCAAATGGCTCTGCTATTACAGATTCACATGACACAAGTGTTGCTGGTTATATTGACACTAGTTCGTCTAATTCAAATAAGACAGAGAATGCTGGTTCAAATCATATTACTGATACCGCGATGCGGTCAGTTGATAGCCACAAGCTATATGATCTTATATCTAGTTTACAATCAATCAAAAATGAACGTACTCATAGTAGCGGAAATCACTCTCTGACGGATACAGACGTGTTACTTCCTCAGTATAACGCTGAGGAGTTTATAGAACGATTATCAGAAATTACAATAGAACACACCATAGCTAATACAGATAATCATGACAGCACTTCAATGCACTCGGCCATCCTTGGCATGTTCCATCAGTTACAGCAAAGTCCAGAAGGACAAAGACTCGGTAAACGTGAAGCAGGCATTATGGAGATTACAGGGTCTTTATACGAGTCTCTTTTTACCGACAACATCATTACCAACGGTGTAAAAAAGTGGCTTAGCGATGTTGAGATGCCATTACTTAAAGAGGCTGTAAAAGATGAGTCCGTTCTGGCTGACAAGTCTCATATTGCACGACGCTTCATCAATCAAATTTCTCAACTAGAACTTTACAGTGATGGTAGTCGCAGCATCATTACTAATTCTGTCAAAACGACGATCGATGAGCTTTTACATAATGTCGCCCAGCAACCCGGCATGAATGAACAGCTTATTTCTCCACTGCTCAAAAAAGTTGATGCTCTGGTAAATATTCAAAATAAAGCCTATAACGAAAATCTAAATGATGTGCTAGATCGATGTGAGGTTCAGCTCGATATTCCTGACTTACAGGCGAATATTCAACTACCAGACAACTCTGCTATAACGATCACGGATTCGCTCCGTGAATGGCGCATACGTGTACGCCGATTACAGATCGGCGCATGGATTTTATTCAATGCTGGTTCTGCCGAATCAATTCGTTTAAAAGTCGCGTGGATTTCAGAGAACTATGATCAATATGTGTTTGTAAATCGCCTCGGTATCATGGAGGGCTCATTAAAAATAGACGACCTTGCATACCAGTTAGAAAATGGCTCCGCCATCACTCTTGATAATGCTGATGAACCCGCCGTTGACAGAGCCCAATACAGCATGATGCAAAATCTTCATAATCAATTACTCCATGAAACAACCCATGACCCTACTACTGGTCTACTTAATCGCAAGGAGTTTGAAAACCAGCTACATGAAAAACTCACTAATAGTTCGAGGGGTACTGGCACCCACATACTCTGCTTTATAGATCTCGATTACTTCGACGTTATCAATTCCACCTTTGGTCATGAAATTGGTGATAAGGTTTTGATAGATGTCGCTAGTATACTCTCAGAGGTTCTTAATCAACGTGGTGCTATCGCCCGTGTCGGTGGTGATCAGTTTGCCATTTTATTACTCGACTGTAGCTTGCCAGATGCCAAACAGATCACTGAACAGCAGCGCGCTGCGTTATCAAAATATCATTTGGATCACGATGGCATCAAAAGCAGTCTCACCTTTTCCAGTGGAATAATTTCAATTGATCTGGATCGCCAGAATATTTCTCGTTTACTGGGAACCGCTGAGGCCGCTTGTAAACTGGCAAAAGGCAAAGGTATAAACCTTGAACAGGTCATCGAAACTGACGACAGTACTCTACATGAGAACCAAAAAATATTTTACTGGGCTGCAAAAATTGATGATTGTTTAATTAACGAGACCTTACAGCTACGTTATCAACCTATTACTCCAATCAGCGACCTTGAACTACCCCCTCACGCAGAAATTTTGCTTGGAGTGAGTGATGCTGAAGGTCATCTAACCTCACCTGAACATTTCATTTTAGCTGCCGAACGATATCGTCGCATGCCAGAAATAGACCGTTGGGTAGTAAAAAATGTGTTTACCTTGTTAAAACAGAACCCGATTTTATTGGAAGAGACAGGTGGTGTGGCCATTAACCTCTCCGGGCTTTCAGTCAATGATGATAGTTTTATAACCTTTATCCTTGACCAGATTGAGAACTCCGGTATTCCAACCAGCCATCTCTGTTTTGAAATCACTGAAACGGCGGGAGTCACAAATTTATCTAACGCAGCTCAATTTATTAATGAGATTAAGCAAACAGGTTGCTCCTTCTCTCTCGATGACTTCGGTACTGGGATGTCTTCTTATTCATACCTAAAAAATCTTCCTGTAGATTACATCAAAATTGATGGTTCATTCGTGCGTGATATTGAAAATAACGATAGCGATAAGGCAGTAGTTAAATCGGTCACAGAGATTGGGCACTTCATGGGTAAAAAAATCATTGCTGAATGTGTTGAAAAAGAAAGTACTATCGATCTGTTACGCGAAATAGGCGTCGACTATGCTCAGGGGTGGGCGATCAGTAAACCAAAACTATTTGGTAAATAATCCTCAGGATAATCGTGTCTTTTTCAACCAAAGACCTTTATCTACGGCAGGCTGAACGCGGCAAAGGCGCGTACATTCACCAGTTTTCCCTGATGTTCAGTATGATTTCAACTGCTACGCTTTTAAGGCCTACAATTGGCTGCCATGCCTCACAATTTTTTGATTCACCTATATTCGCAGCAAGCTGCGAGGAATAGAACCCCAGGAGATTAAAACTAACCCTAGCCATTGTTTATTCCCTTGTATATCAGCATATTAGTAATATTCATATACCGATACTATAGGTATTAATCTTATTTTTAAGCGTTTTTCTTATCCTCATTCAACATGAATATTTCTGTTTATCCCCTCTTTTTACCATGTGATTTAATTTCTGAATCGCGTACAATCAAATTTTATCGGCTTTACCTGATTGAGGCCGTCAACATCTCTAAAATCAAAAGTTACATAAAAGAAAAATCTGATGGCATGAGTACCTCTGGAAACTTCGCAACGGCTATTTCAGATGTAATTCGTGCTCGCTGTGATGCAGCGATTGAGAATACTACCAAGGATCGTCGTAAGACAGTGATGGATCGCGACTTCAATAGCGATACTGGAACTTATGATGCGTTAGTGGTGACTTCTAAGTTAAAGGGCTATATTAAAGAAAAATCTGACGGTATGAGCACGGCTGCCAATGTCATCCCGACTATATCAGGCATCATCGCAAAACTATGTGATGATGCAATTGCCAATGCACAGAAAGATCGTCGCAAAACTGTGATGGATCGTGACCTGCCTTAAAGCAGGTTGCATTATCTGATCGGAAACGATTCACATGCCTTCATTTGATGTCGTATCAGAAATCGATCTTCATGAAGTCAATAATGCGATCGATCAGGCTAACCGCGAGGTGGGCACACGCTTTGACTTCAAGGGAAGCAATGCCCGCTTTGAGCTGAAGGAGAAAGACTCTTCGATCATGCTGCATGCACAGAGTACTTTCCAGCTGCAGCAGATGACGAGTATTCTGCACAATAAACTTTCCAAACGTGGTATTGACCTTGGTTGTCTTAAAACTGAGAATGCTGTGACCCAGGGTAAAGAGGTTCATCAAGCAATCACCATGCAACAAGGGCTCGATGCACTGTTTGCGAAGAAACTGGTGAAGCTAACAAAAGAGTCAAAGCTTAAAGTTCAGGCTGCAATTCAAGGTGAAAAGGTTCGTATTACTGGAAAAAAGCGCGATGACCTGCAACAGGCAATCGCGCTCTTTAAGCAATCAGATCTCGAACTGCCGCTACAATACGAAAATTTTCGTGACTAGCATCAACACAGTATCGGGTGGATTGTCTCGTTAGCCATTGACTATCAGACAGTCCACCTATTTCTCTCATGTTGACCTCAACTCAAACCAGTCAACTCAGCGCCAGGATCGAGGCTGATATCCTCCAGCTACAGGAGGATATTGTTGGGCTTGAAGCGATGACCCAGCCAATTTCACCCGACAATGCCATCGGTCGTTTGAGTCGTATGGATGCAATCAATACTAGGAGCGCTAATCAAACGGCACTCAATGCCGCAAAGATTCGTCTCGCAAAATTAAATCAAACCCTGCCCAGAATAAATAATCCTGAATATGGCGAGTGTGATGAATGTCTGGTAGCAATCCCATTTGCACGACTCATGCTCGTGCCTGAGAGTCAGTACTGTGTTGCTTGTTCTGACAAGATGGCACACCTATAAACTGTTCATCACTTTATTACAGACAAAAAAATCCCCGCTACTATGCGGGGACCTTTTTAACGCCTTATCTAACGTGACACACTAATCATTGTGATAAGAGAGCACGCGCTCAACTTCATTTTTAGAACCCAAAATAACAGGCACACGCTGGTGAAGACCATTTGGCTTGATCTCCATAATACGCTCACGACCGGTCGATGATATACCACCCGCTTGCTCAACAATCATAGACATTGGATTGGCTTCATACATCAGACGCAATTTACCGGCCATCGCGGGATCCTTGCTATCTTTTGGATAGAGGAAGATGCCACCACGGGTCAGGATGCGGTGTACTTCGGCAACCATCGATGCAACCCAACGCATATTGAAATTTTTCTCACGTGCATCGCCATCTTTACCGGCCAGGCATTCTTCAACATAACGCTGTACAGGTGCTTCCCAGAAACGCTGGTTTGATGCATTAATCGAAAATTCTGCAGTATCTTCTGGGATCTGCATGTTTTTCTGGGTCAGAATGAACTCACCAACACTCTGATCCAGGGTGAAGGCGTTAACGCCGTGACCAGTGGTCATTACCATCATGGTTGAAGGACCATACAGCGCATAACCGGCACAAACCTGCTCGGTACCAGGCTGCATAAAATCTTCTGCCGTTGGATTCTCAACGCCATCTGCACAGCGCAGGATTGAGAAAATGGTACCTACTGAGATATTAACATCGATGTTTGATGAGCCATCGAGTGGATCAAATACCAGCAGGTATTTACCACGTGGGTACTGGCTAGGTATTTCATAAATATCGTCCATCTCTTCAGAGGCCATTGCCGCCAGGTGGCCACCCCAGATGTTGGCGTTGATCATCATGTCATTTGAGATAATATCGAGTTTCTTCTGTGTCTCACCCTGAATATTCTCACTCTCGGCGCTACCAAGGACACCAATCAGGTCACCCTTGTTTACCGCACCAGAGATTGCCTTACATGAGGTAAAGACATCGTTTAATAGTGCTGTGAAGTCGCCATTTCCACCAACACGACGCTGCTCTTCAATAATGAATTGTGTAATCGTTTCACCAATATGCATGGATGCTTCCTCTTTACTTAAAAATAAACTGTCTTTGCCATTAACAACCATTGGTGTGGCACTTACCACCCAGCTGGCCCTATGAGCAGGAATTCTTCCAGAAACAGCGCGTTGCTACGGGCGCTGAGATTGTTTCGAGTTCGCTATTATCCTTTTTTCTGCTGGGAAAATAAAGCGATAGCCAATAATGTTATCTTTAATCTCGCTAAATCAGCCGTTATACTGCTTTTACTCAACCATCTCTGATCAATATTTTTTGTTTTCAGCCCTCACAAACTCATTTATCACAGAAAATCAATGATATAAGGATGCTTCAAACGTGTTGATCCACCCCAATATTGACCCCGTCGCCCTCGACCTCGGTCTGGTAAAGATTCACTGGTACGGACTTATGTACCTGGTCGCCTTTGCCTCTGCGTGGTGGCTTGGTTCACTTCGCGCCAAAAAACCAGGCGCATTATTCAATACTGAACAGATCGGTGACCTGATTTTCTACGGTGCCATCGGTGTTGTGGTCGGTGGACGCCTTGGCTATATCCTCTTTTATGATCTCGCCAGCCGTTTGGAAGATCCAATATCGATATTTTACGTATGGCAAGGTGGCATGTCATTTCATGGTGGTCTGATTGGCGTGCTGGTGGCCATGTGGCTTTTTGCGCGCAAACACGGCAAGACTTTTTTTCAGATTACTGATTTCATCGCCCCTCTGGTGCCATTGGGTCTCTGTGCCGGGCGTATCGGTAATTTCATCAATGGTGAGCTGTGGGGACGCGTCTCAGATCTGCCCTGGGCAATGGCACCACGCGAAGGAATGATGCCTCGTCATCCATCACAACTCTACGAAGCATTACTCGAAGGACTGGCACTCTTTGTAATCTTGTGGCTATACTCCAGAAAGCCTCGGCCCACCATGGCAGTCTCTGGTATGTTCCTGCTTTTTTATGGCATTTTTCGCTCAATTGTAGAATTCTTTCGAACTCCGGACAGTCACATTGGTTTCCTCGCCTTCGACTGGCTCACGATGGGGCAACTATTATCAGCGCCTATGATCCTCGGTGGGATTGGACTGCTCATCTGGGCACATAAAAAACAGACGACTAATCTTTAGCGGGAATTTATCTCAATGCAGCAGTACCTCGACCTGTTACAGCACGTAAAAACGCACGGTATTTATAAAGATGACCGCACTGGTACAGGTACCAAAAGCGTCTTTGGCTACCAGATGCGCTTCGACCTCAACGAAGGGTTTCCGCTTGTCACCACTAAAAAATTGCACCTTCGCAGTATTATCCATGAACTGCTGTGGTTTCTCTCTGGTGATACAAATATCCAATACCTGAAAGATAATGGCGTCAAAATATGGGATGAGTGGGCCGATGAAAATGGTAACCTTGGCCCAGTTTATGGTTCACAGTGGCGCTCGTGGCCGACACCAAATGGCAATAAAATCGATCAGATTTCTAATCTCATTGAACAGATTAAAACCAATCCCGACTCTCGTCGCCTGATTGTTTCTGCGTGGAATGTTGCTGAGATCGAAAACATGGCACTG
>CALZHD010000017.1 GCA_945787155.1 uncultured Gammaproteobacteria bacterium
GGCAAGCCATTGGGCGCTTTATTATCACCGTTATAAACACGCCCGGTGACGATAGGACGATCCGGATCGCCTTCGATAAATGAGACGATCACCTCTTCACCGATGCGAGGCACATCGATGCCACCAAAGCCCTTGCCGGCATGCACTTGTGAGACGCGAATCCAGCAGGAGCTGTTTTCGTTGGATTCGCCATAACGATCCCAGTGAAACTGCACCTTCACGCGACCGTGTTCATCGGTCCAGATCTCTTCACCATCGGGGCCAACCACAACGGCGGTCTGCGGCCCCTGTACCAGAGGCTTGGGGGTATTACGCAGCGAGCGATAGGGCTCCTGCGCATCGATCGCTGTGAAGCTGCAATAATAGACCTGGCTGCTGCCTCCCCCACCGCCACCACCATATTCACCCGCCTCTAGTTCGTAGTTGGCGCTGGTGATGAGATATTCACGGTTTTGATCTGCACGTGGATGCTCCAGCAACTCAAACAGACCACCGGTGTATAACCCACGTGTATCGCCCTGTCCGTATGCGATTACATGGCGCGCTTGCAACTCTTCCAGGCGGATGCGCGAATAATTATCGCCATCGCCAAATTCAGCATATTCACCAGGATAATCATATATCTCAAGATCGGCCTTAGGATGTTCACGCTGCTTCTGAGACTGCGCTAAAAGATCCTTTTTCGGCGCGACAAAATCAAAATCCTTGTGCACATAGGCGCCAGGCTGTAACTGCTGCACCACCTCCCAGTCATTGATATGCTCTTGCTCTGTGACAATAGATTCACTGGGCGGGTGATAGATCACCTCTTCGTATCCAGCGACCTTTTCATGCGAGCTATAGGCATCGGCCAGTACCAGGGTGTGCTTAGCCTCTTCGTGTGTGAAAAAATAATAGATACCCTCTTGCTCCATCAAGCGGCTGATGAAATTGAAATCCGTTTCGCGATACTGCACGCAGTTCACCCAGGTGCGGTAACTGCCACTGAGCGCATCTTCAAAATCCGTAAAGCCATCATCACGAAAAACCTCTTTGATGATGTCGGGCACGGTCATGTTCTGAAAAATACGGCAATCTGAGGTACGGGTGAGAAACCACAACCATGGCACCACGGTAGCCTGATAAATAGCGTTATGGCCACTGATACCCGTTTGCGCAAAACGACTGACATAGCCGTGGAAATATCGGGTGGCATCCTCCATCTCCAGGCTGACGGTGACGGTATCGCCAACCAGCTGGTTGAAATCGGCATCATTGGTTTCGCTGATCAAATCAAGCTGATACTCAAACAACCTGCCAAGCTCTTCCTGGCCACTCATCGAGCGGATCAACAGCACGTCATCACCCAACGGGGTAGTGACCTTGACTTCGCGATTGGCCTGGGTAAGTTCAGACATCGCTACACTGCCCACTGCTGTGTCTGAAATTTTCTATCTTCATATGCGGTGCTTCTTCCCCATAATATAGTTAGACACGCTCAATCAAACCTGTATTCCAAGGTGCCGTCTGCCACGCTTACCTGCACCCGATCAATTCTGCCGCCTTGCATCATGCGTGTCAGCAACTCTTCGCTGATGGTGGGCAAGACGGTATTGGTCAAAATCGCGTCGACCATACGTGCGCCACTCTCCACCTCGGTGCAACGGCTTGAGATCAGATTGACCACATCGTCGTCATAGACAAATGGAATGCTATGATTTTCGGCGATGCGTTTCTCGATACGACCCAACTGCAGCTGGATGATTTTGCCTAGTATTTCATCACTGAGCGGATAGTAGGGAACCACCACCAGGCGACCAAGCAAGGCGGCGGGAAAAACCTTGAGCAAGGGCTCATGCATCGCTTGCGCAAGCCCCTCAGGATCTGGCATTAGCTCCGGATCGCTGCACATACCCATGATCAACTCGGTGCCGACGTTTGACGTAAGCAGGATCAGCGTATTTTTAAAATCGATAAAACGCCCTTCCGCATCCTCCATCCAGCCTTTATCAAACACCTGAAAAAAGACCTCGTGCACGTCAGGGTGAGCCTTTTCCACCTCATCTAGCAGCACCACGCTATAGGGCTTACGCCGCACCGCTTCGGTGAGAATGCCACCCTCACCGTAACCGACATAACCGGGCGGCGAACCTTTTAACGTAGAAACGGTATGCGCCTCCTGAAACTCACTCATATTGAGCGTAATGACATTCTGCTCACCACCATAAAGCGCCTCGGCCAGTGCCAGACCGGTTTCTGTTTTACCGACGCCCGAAGGTCCGCAGAGCATAAACACGCCAATCGGTTTGCTGGGATTATCCAGCTCGGCACGGCTTGTTTGCACCCGACGCGCGATCACGTCCAGCGCATGGCGTTGGCCGATGACACGTTGATTCAAGGTTTCAGCAAGCTTTAGCACTGCCTCGATTTCATCTTTCACCATGCGGCCAACGGGAATGCCGGTCCAGTCGGCCACCACCGATGCAATCGCCTGCGCGTCGACACTTGAGGATATCAACGGTGTCTCGCCTTGCTGTGCAGCTAACGCTTCCTGCAGGCCCGCTAATTCTTGCAGCAGGTCGCTACGCTCTGTTTCAGACAGGACTGTTTCTGTTGCATCCTCACTGTCTGCCTGGCCGGTCTCAACAGCCGTTGTTTCAGATGCCTCGTCGGCCTCTTTTTCCAGCTTACTTTGGGTGCCTTCGACCTTGCCGATATGCCCGCGCAATGTCGCGCGAATATCCAGCATTTTGTCGACCAGTTCTTTCTCCGACGCCCACCGGGTTTCCAGCGTTTCAAGTCGTTCTCGTTCAACCCCAAGCTTATCGTTGACCTCGACCAGGCGCTGCCCTACATCCACGCCGACAACCTTTTCGCGCTCAATGATAGCCAACTCGGTCTGCAATGCATCAATGCCATGGCGCGCATCTTCCACCTCAGGCGGTGCTGCGTACTGACTGATGGCAACACGGGCACAGGAGGTGTCGAGCAGGCTAACGGATTTGTCCGGCAATTGGCGAGCGGGAATATAACGATGGGATAGCTTGACGGAGGCCTCAAGCGCCTCATCCAGCACCTGCACATGGTGATGAGCCTCCAGCGTCGAAGCCATGCCACGCATCATCAGAATCGCCTTCTCTTCACTGGGTTCCTCCACCTGCACCACCTGAAAACGGCGCGTCAGGGCTGGATCTTTTTCAAAATATTTTTTGTATTCGGACCAGGTGGTCGCGGCCACGGTGCGCAAGGTGCCACGCGCAAGGGCAGGTTTCAAAAGGTTGGCGGCGTCACTGGTACCCGCTGCACCGCCAGCACCGATCAAGGTGTGGGCCTCGTCGATGAAGAGGATGATCGGTTTAGGCGAAGATTGAACCTCTTCAATCACCTGACGCAGGCGCTGTTCAAATTCGCCTTTCATACTGGCACCGGCCTGCAACAGGCCCAGGTCGAGGGTGCGCAGGGTAACATCGGCAAGCGTGGGTGGCACATCGCCCGCCGCGATGCGCAGGGCAAAGCCTTCGACCACCGCGGTTTTACCTACGCCTGCCTCGCCAGTGAGGATGGGATTGTTTTGTCGCCTGCGCATGAGGATGTCGGTGATCTGGCGAATCTCGCCATCGCGACCGACGATCGGATCCAGTTCACCTTTGCGAGCCTTTTCCGTCAGGTCGATGGAGAACTGTTTGAGTGCCTGCTGCTTGCCCAGTTGTGCCGGTGCCATGGCGCCACTGACCTCGCCGGGCGCGGCGCCGCCACCCACCTGAAAACCATCGCTGGCACTCATGCTCTCTTCTGGTGAACCGCCAACGACCTCGTCAAAGCGCTCCGTTAAGGTATCAAGACTTATCTTTTCGAACTCTTTGGAAATCCCTATTAAGGCATGACGTAGCGATGATGTCTTAAAAATGCCCACGATGAGGTGGCCGGTACGCACCTTTGAATCGCCAAACAACAGCGTGCCATAGACCCAGCCACGCTCGACGGCCTCTTCGACATGTGAAGAGAAATCTGAGATGGAAGTGGAACCGCGCGGCAGGCGATCCAGCGCATCGGTAAAGTCCTGCGCCAGGCGCGAGGGTTCCAGGTTGAACTGCTTGATGACGCGATGCAGGTCCGAATCCTGCAATTGCAGTATCTGGTGAAACCAGTGTACTAACTCAACATAGGGATTGCCGCGCATTTTGCAAAACACGGTGGCGCTCTCAATGGCCTTGTAACCCAGGCTGTTGAGCTTACCAAATAAGGCAACGCGGCTAATCTCTGCCATCATGCACTCCCTGCTTGCAGCGCGATATACCACACTGTTTGATTCCTGCTTTTTATAGGCATTGTTATCGTCCTCCCGAATCAGGCCGCATACGGTTGCAGGGGTTCAAGCACCAGGTCATCGGCATCGGATTGAGCGGGGTCTGTCAACAACCAGCTGCTAAAACCCAACTGCGCCCCGCTGCCAAGCTTGAGTGGCGGAACCTGTTCTTTTTTCAGTACCAGCTTTGCGTCCCACAGCAGTTCATCACCGCTGTACTGCCGCACCAGCGCGACCAGCCGCGTGAGGCTGATCTTGCCTGGCAAAAAGCGCTGAAAGTCAGCAAAATCAATTGGGCCTAGCACAATGCGGAATTTATTCTGACAATCCCACACCGCGGAACCCAGCGTCGCCGTCATGCCGAGTGTGCCGGTGTTACCAGCAGCCCCGAGCTGGCAACGACAGTCATCAGGCAATCTCATCCAGTGACCAACAAACTGGCTTATCTTGATCGGCAATCCAAAAAACTCGTGCAACACGGCACGCAGTCCTTCGGCATTACGCGTTTGCGCAGACATACGTCCGGCGTGGTGTAGCTTGGCAAAGTCCGGCACCGCATCGCGGTTACGCAGCGACGGCATACCCAGACCAAACATGGCGCCGACATAGAGTGAAAACCTGTCGCTGTGCGGACGATCAAAATTCACTGCTGGCTTACCGTTGGCCCAGGCGCGGTAAAACAGTGACAACATGCGATGATGGAACAGGTCGAGAAAACGGGCAAAGGTAGCATCGCCCGAATTATGCTGGCGGTCGTAGGCATACTCCGTCAAATGCAAAGGTAAGGGTCCGTTGGGACCAAGCAGGCCAAAAAAGTTTACGCTGAGACGTGGCGGCTGATCATCTTTGCCTGGCTGGTACGCGGCCAGTGTCGATGGTGCAAATTTTAGCGAGGGCTGCTGCGCCAGGCGAATAGGATCGTCTTTAATCTTGAGCGATTGCCCCAGGCGCGGTTTGTCCGCATAGAGGCACTCCAGACGGCGCACCGCCTGAAAAAACTCGAAATCATATGGCGCCTCCTGTAACGATTGTTCTAGCGTTACAGGGTTTGACGCCGTCCTATTCTTGCCGGCCATCGCATGATCTCTCCACGCTCTCGCGTCCTTATAACCGTTTCTGTAAATGAATTAATTGATACGTATTTGCTAAAAAACTGTTCAAGCACTGCGCCCAGCAGAAACACCCCTGAGCCTTCAAAGTCCGATTCGTTGAGCGTGACGCTGACTTCCAGACCACGACCGAAGGTTATGGGACCGACGACTGGGATGCGGCGGGTAATGCCCTGCGTAGTGATCGATTTGACCCCTTCAATCTGTTTTTTGATTGCGGCATCGCTGGCGTCGCCGTACAGCATCAAGAGTTCACGTAGCGTGGCAGCCCCCTGCTTTGCATCATTGTCTACCAGAGACAGATAATTGAGTGACAAATGACTAATCAGGCGCCAGGCGGTTTCGCCTTCAACGAATGACGGCCGGGGCACCGTCGGGCCGACAACACAACGAACGGACTGTACTGGGGCGCCCATCTCCATGCTGAAGTCACTATTGCCCTGCCCAATGGACATATGCAACGGCAGATCCCGGTTGGTACACAGGGTGCTAACGGCGAGCTGCCTGAGGTCGCTTCGATATGGCGCCTCACTAGCATCAACGATCGACAGATAAGCTTCGCTACCGAGATAGCTCGAGCGCGCCCCATGGCGGCGCTGACGTGACGAGAGCAGCCGTGGAGTGCGCTGTACAGCATAATAGGCACTCTGTACGCCGTCCTCATCAACATCCTTGGCGGCGTAAAAGGGTAGAAATTCCTGCGTTTGATCCGCGCTGGTGCCATAACCCTCGACACTGGTCACCTGGTACACCTCAAAGTCCATCGGACGACTACGATCCGGTACTATATGGAATTCATAGTCACGATCGCTGATATGAATTCGATCTGCACGCTTGGGAAAGAGGTTGATGGCGGATGCACAGAACAGCGAGAAGTTATCTTTGGTGATGACTTTTTCCAGCTGGCTATCACTGCGATTGAGCAATACCACAATGTCGATCTCGGTATCGTTGCAACGTTGCATCGCCGCACCAATGTCCTTTAACTCAACAAACATATAACGGCTCGGAAAGGAAAAATATTCCTGCAACAGGCGGTAGCCGCTAAATGAGCGTGCGCTATAGGGCAACAGGGCCTGCTCATCGTCAAAGCCATAACGCTGAATATGTGTTGTATCCAGCACCTGGTAATCCCGCTTTTTCTGATCTACGGGCATCACCACGAGTCCCACCGCGTTTGCCAGCATACGTTCATAGATCTGCATGGGCAGTTCATCACTGCCGCGCAGGTAAACAGGCAGGTCCTGAAGCGAAAGTTGATCAAAGCTCAGGCCGGCGGTACAGCGCAAACGTAATCGAATCCCGGCCCTGGCACCTTTAACATCAGGCAGCCCAAGTTTACCCGCATAGCTGAAATATTCCGCCTCTAGCAGCTCCAGCGGCCACAGCTGCAAATCATGTGCGGTGCGATATTCACAGGCGGTTTGATCACCCTTGCCCAAACGACTGCGCAACACGCTGTTACGGGGGATCTTGAAACCGTTTGCCAGAGAGCCTTCGCTCAGGTCGGGTTCAAATTGCACTATCGCCATGGAAGGGGTTGGTGCCAGATAATGGGGATATACCATTTCCAACAGGTTCTGGGTGAAACGTGGAAATTCTGCATCAACCTTGAGCTGCACCCGTGCGGCAAGATAACCAAAACCTTCCAGCAGACGTTCGACATAGGGATCAGCGCATTCCAGACCTTCCATCCCAAGCCGTCCGGCGATCTTGGGATATTCGCGGGCAAACTCGGCACCCACCTCTCTTACATGCTGGAGTTCACGGTTGTAATATCGCAGCAGTCTGGGGTCCATCAGCCACCACCCTGCCCAGCACCAACACCAGCATGAGAAGCCATGCGCGAATTCTCGACGATAGAGACCGCACCGTCTTCAAAATCAACCTGTGTTCTGAGATACATGCGCTCGGGAAGAGGCCGCGCCCAAAGCTCCCCTTCGATCTCGAAGGCCAGGGCATTATGGCTCATCTGGTCTTTGTCCAGCACGGCGCGTACCTTGAGCGTGTTGCCTAATATGCGTGGTTCGAACTGCAGGATCACTTCTTTCAACATACGTTCGAGGGCGTTAACATCGGCACTGGATGCAGTGTGCCCGGCAAGATCCGGCATGCCATAGTTCAAAACAGAGTGGGCGACCAGGGGATAATCATCAAGTTGCTCATCGCCGAGATTATCTGAGTTGAGTAACCAGCCTAAATCACGCAACACTGCTTGCCTGAGTTTGCCAACAGACAACACGCGCTGCTGACGTGATTCCCTTTTTTTTTCCGGTTCGTTATCCGTGAGGCGATCTAACAACGACGGTTGCAGGCGCTCCCTGGGCGTGAGTTCAGCCATCACAGACCTCGGCCATTTCAGCGGGCTTGCTCTCTTCCTGAGTGGCGCTAGCGGTATCGAGCGTTATGACACGGATATCCATCAGCGGATATTCGCCAGTATCAGTGGCCAGCACACGTTGACCGTAACCGAGGTAGACATCATCGCTGCACTCCTGCCATTCAGTTCTGCGCGCCAGGCGCAGGGCATCGTCCTCGCTGGTTTCTGAATTCGGATAACGCGTCGGGATCAAACCCACCGACTCGCCGCCATTGCTCCAGACAAAATGTGCCGGCATCCAGACCAGGTCTCTTAAATCCGCCGGCGCTTCGATAATGATCTTATGAATATGATGGAACGGGACCCAGAAGTACTGACCGTTGATAACAGCCTCGAGGATTGGCCCCAGGCGGGTATCGGCATCGGCAATCCAGTCAAAGGCCTTGCCATCGCACATACCCGGCACGCTCGGTGCGGCATCGAATGCTTCGTCGCGCAAGCTTCTGGCATGTGCGTAATGGCCATCAGCCATGAGGCGCAACGCTTCGATAAGTTGCGCCTCCCATTGCTCGGGCTTGCCGAACAGCTGTGGCGAGCGTTTGCCCGCAAACACCTCGGCGCGTAGCACCTCGCAACGGATAGCCTCACGATAGGTCTGAACCATCGCGAGCGCTCCAGCGTCCAACTCACCCACAACATTCAACTGGGTCAGTGCGCGTGGCCACTGCCCCATGACCGACAACAGCTGAAACAGAAAAATGCGCTGCTCTGACTTTGAGGGATTGTTACGCACCTGCGTCTGCAGCTGATCTAATGTCTGGTCTAGCCTACCCTCCTGTAGATATTCCTCGACCTTCATAGCTGCTTCCTCCTTTAACGCAACCGCGTAACGCCCTCTAGTCAGAAAAACCTATCGACGCGCCACATCCAATATTCATTATTCCTGTTTGTTGGTTTCCAGGTTCCAGGTGCGGGTCGAGGCAGCACCGGCCGCGCCCGTCTGGTCCACAGGGGTGTATTCCCATACCAATTTGCCATAGGCAAATGTCACAACCTCGGTCGGGCGTACTTCGGACATATCACTACTGCCGTCCTGGGACACCGAACTGACAATCACATCCGACATCTCAAATTTCATAAAGGTATGCTTGTCTTCTGTCGCCAGGCACAGCTCAATCACGATTGAGGGAATATGTTTTCCACTGGCGCAGTAAATTGCCAAATCAGGCGTACCGCAATCGATCGTTTTGACAACGGTAAAGTCCTGAAAATCTGCGCGACCACCAGTGCGGCCACCGGTGCCGCTTGAGCCTGAAACCGGCTGTGACAGACCCTGACTATAACTCAGCAGCTCTATCCACTCCGCATGCGCATCATCCGTGCTTTCACCAGGAATCCCCTCTATTTGCATAAACATGTCAACTGCCATATTAATCTCTCCTTGTCTTGATCGGCCACATAAGGGACGGCCTCTTTTCCCTCTTCCTGGTGCAGCAGATAGCTGCCACCAGGCACCTCAACAACGGTGACTATGACTTTTCAGATGGAAGTTTAGACACCAGTCTCAGTGATACCGTCAGCCCTTCCAACTGATAATGTGGCCGCAGGTAAAACTTGGAGGTGTAGTACCCTGGATTACCTTCAACATCTTCCACCACCACCTGTGCAGCGGCCAGCGGTTTACGTGCCTTATCTTCTTCTGACGCCGTGGCCGGATTAGGTTCTACATAATTCATAATCCAGTTATTCAGCCATTTTTCCATGTCGGCGCGCTCTTTAAACGAACCAATCTTGTCACGCACAATACACTTCAGATAATGCGCAAAACGACAACTGGCAAACAGGTACGGCAAGCGTGCGGCCAGGGCCGCGTTTGCGGTTGCATCTGGATCATCGTATTCAAAAGGCTTCTGTAGTGACTGGGCACCGATGAACGCGGCGAAATCTGAGTTTTTCTTATGAATAAGCGGCATGAAACCGTTCTTGGCCAACTCCGCCTCACGGCGATCACTAATGGCAATTTCGGTGGGACACTTCATGTCAACACCACCGTCATCAGTGGGGAAGGTGTGGGTTGGCAGGCCTTCCACAGCACCGCCGGACTCAACGCCGCGAATGCGCGAACACCATCCGTATAGTTTGAAGGCGCGGTTAATATTGGTGGCCATGGCAAAGGCTGCATTGGCCCAGGTGTAATGACTGTGATCAGCGGCACCCGTATCTTCCTCGAAATCAAACTCTTCCACTGGATCGGTACTGGCACCATAGGGCAGACGTGATAAAAAGCGTGGCATCGCCAGACCAATATAACGAGAATCTTCAGACTCACGCAGAGAACGCCAGGTGGCGTATTCGGGTGTCTGAAAGATCTTGGTCAGATCACGTGGGTTACTCAATTCCTGCCAGGAATCCATCTGCATCAACGTCGGCGCAGCACCGCTAATAAACGGGGCGTGGGTTGCGGCAGCTATCTGAGCCATCTCACCCAATAACTCGGTATCGGGCGGGCTGTGATCAAAATGATAATCACCCACCAGGCAGCCATAAGGCTCACCACCAAACTGACCATACTCTTCTTCATACATCTTTTTGAAAATCGGGCTCTGATCCCATGCAGTGCCTTTAAATTTTTTCAGCGTTTTGCCGAGATCGTTTTTGGAGATATTCATTACGCGAATCTTCAACATCTCATCAGTTTCGGTATTGTTAATGAGATAATGCAGGCCACGCCATGTACCTTCCAGCTGCTGAAATTCTTTATGGTGGAGAACCAGATTCACCTGTTCGGTTAAGCGCTTATCAATTTCCGCGATAATGGATTCAATTGATTTGATGGCATCATCAGAGATAAGCTGAGTCGCCGCAACAGCCTGCGCCGCTAACGTATTGACAGCCTGCTCGACCGCCTCTCTAGCGCGCACTGACTTAGGTTTAAATTCTTTTTGCAACAGTGATGCAAACTCACCGGGCTCAAGCGCTGCTGTTTCGGCGGGTGCTTGTTCTTCTTCAAGGATTGCTTCTTCGGCCATGATCTTACTCCTTTGCTGCGGTTGATTCTTGTGCAGCTTCATCTTCGGGTTTCGGCGCAGCAGCAAGTGCCTGCATCAAAGCTGGGTCATTGAGCGCCTTTGCAATCAACTCCTCCGCGCCACCCTTTCCATCCATGTAAGTCAGCAGGTTAGACAGCTGTGTGCGTGCCTGCAGCAGCTGATTTAGCGCATCGACTTTTTTTGCAACGGCTGCCGGAGAAAAGTCATCCATGCTTTCAAAGGTGATATCCACGCTCAGATTTCCTTCACCGGTGAGCGTATTCGGCACCTGGAATGCTGTTCGTGGCTTCATCGATTTCAGTCGATCATCGAAATTATCGACATCAATCTCCAGTGCCTTTCGATCATCAACGGGAGGTAATGATTCTGCTGGTTTACCAGAAAGATCCGCCAGCACCCCCATCACGAAAGGCAGTTGAATCATCTTCTCTGCACCATACAGTTCAACATCATATTCAATCTGTACGCGTGGCGCTCTATTGCGCGCTATAAACTTCTGGCTACTCGCTTTTGCCATTAGATACCTCCTTGGTTAGTGTTTACACGACAGATTTCTATAGCTAATTCTAGTCGCAAACTTCTTGATACTCTACATATACGAGCTATTTTAATGCGAGGCATCATCACTCGCAACGCCGGTAATCTCTTCTGCCTGCACCAGACCGGTAGGCGCTAAATCACGCATTATCTCGATAAAGTCTTTCTCCACAAGTCGCCTGGCACGCTGCAATAACAGTGGCACAGGGCTAGATGGCTCGCAGCGAGCATAATAATCACACGCTCGTTCAAGTAAATAGACCACGTCTTCACGACTGTTAACACTGTTTAATGGTGAATCCGAAGGTTTAATCTCACTACTGACGTGGGCAGCATCCTCATTGTCTGAGGGACTAATATCATCCTGGCCATGACGACCAGAACGCACCTCTAAGATTCGACTTACTTCTTTCAAGACTTGTGAGAGAGGCGCAAGGTCCGGCGCCTGTTCCGCCCCCACCTTTTCCATCAAAATAGACTCGATACTTGCTACCGTCTCAATCGCCAGCGCAACTGCAGCCTGTGTTTGCTGAAGCACTTCGACATCGCTATCCATAAATGTGGCATCAATCGCGGCAAGATCGGGAACCTCTTTATCCATGCCCGCAGGCACTGGAGCCTTACCGGTCGCATACTGAATATCACGCAGGGTTAAGCGACCAAACACGTTTGAACTTGCCAAAACGCATTCACGTATACCTCTTAGTATCGTTTCACTATCACAAAGTGCAGCTATGGTATTTACACGCAGGATTGGATCATTGTCTTCAGCATCCAACTGGGGATGCACCTCGTCCCAATATTGTTCGAGCATGGTTTTGATCAGCAGCAAACCATCCTTAAGACCAAGCAATCCATTTTGATGCACCGATGCCTGGACCAGGTAAACTGCCAGACGAAGGTCTTTGGTGCGTTTGAATAATTCACGGGTCTTATTACTGACTTCGTTCCAGTCCGGACCCTGGGCGGGAACCACTGTGTCGCCAATCCGCTGCTCAGGTTTGCCCTGAGACAGTTGTTCTATTTCGATAAATGCAGGATCGTACTCAAGATCGTCTCCACAAGGTGAATCAATGGAAACCTCGTTTAGCAGACCCGCGATATCGATAGCACTCATTTCATTATATTCTTTGAATATTTATGTAATCAAACACATGCTCACAAATAATGATGCCAAAAATTCTATTTTTTTGCTAACCCCTGCTAACGCCCCAATAACATTTTGTTGAAGTAAATCATGATCATTGCTTATGCTTCACACGAGGCGCTAATGTCCTACTAGCATAGTCAATAATTTTCCGTGATGTGCATACATAATGACAACATGTTTGTCGCCACACAACCCAGAGTAAATGAACAAAAACTATGCCAATGATTGATACTCTTTATGTATATCTTTACTTGTTATTTATATTTTTTTCAAGAATGGATGATTCCCATTGTTTTAGCAAGTCCTTAGATTATTTTTTTTACCACTAGAATTATAACCATAATTAACTTTAACAGACATGCGTTGGGCTTCAATAATTTTCGAATGAAAACATTCTAAATTTAATACGCTAAACCATGTCTTAGAAGCGACTATCCTTGCTTACCTGCAAGATCTTGATTATTCTTTAGAGCACTGGGGCTTATAAAATTAACAATAAAAACTATTAATAACTCTCAACTCAATTTAAAAAATTTTACTTCGCCAGTTGTATAAGAGCATTTACAAGCAAAATTTTTTCCTGATATAGGATGTGCTAGATGACGCTTACCCTTCGTGTAACATGCGATCAAAACAAGGCATCTAACGAACTATCAATAATGGTAGATCAAAATGGCTGTAGTATCGGTCGCGGAAATGACAATGACATTGTTCTACCAGACTCGCAAAGAATCGTTTCACATCGACACGCGAACATTTACTTCATAGATAACAATTACTTTCTTACTGACACAAGTACCAATGGGACTTATATAAATCATTCCCTGGATCCTGTAGGGAACGGCAATAACGTTAAGTTACACGACGGGGATATTCTTAGTATTGGCGAATATGAATGTCGAGTCTCTATGGTCGTGAATGACAATATCGCTGCAGATGCCATTATTAACCCCACCCCCGAACTCGATCTTGAACAGCCGCCCATGGCGCAGCCATGGGAGACACCACTCTCTCCTCCATATGAAATACCTGAATCTCCACCTTTAAGGGCAAATCATGAGCCAGAACAGATCCCCAATGACCGCTATACCCCGGGTGTAATTCACTCAGCCATCTCTGAAGGAGGAGAACGGGCAGCAGAAAATGGCGCAGTAGAAGAACAATTTTTTAGGCCACCAGAGGCAATCCCTGAAGACTGGGATAAGTTGCTTGATAACAATGAAGAACAACCCTCTCCGCTACGGCCTGAACCAGCCCAGACGCCTGAAAAAACACCAGAAAAAGCCCGCGCATTGCCAACCGCTCAGAGCAATCAAGCTGACATACTCAAGCCGGTTACTGTCGCAGCGCAAGAAACGCCTGAGGTCAACCAGCAGGCCGTCACTGCTTTTCTCAACGGGGCCAATCTCGCCTCAGTAGAACTAACCCCTGAACAGATCACCCAAGTCATGCATACGGCAGGACAACTACTGCACGCGATGACCGACGGATATAAACAGATTCTTGAAACCCGCGCCAGCCTCAAAAATGAATTTCGCCTGGGCATGACGACCATTCGTCCAGTCGAGAACAATCCGCTTAAATTTTCGATCGATACTGAGGATGCATTGAAAAAGCTCTTATTTCCACTCGAAAAAGGCTATCTGGCCCCTCTTGCCGCGGTGCACGAGGCAAGCGACGATATACAAGCGCACCAGATGGCGACGCTATCCGGCCTGCGGGTGGCACTGAATACCCTGGTACAACACTTTGACCCGCAAAGGCTGGAGCAAGAGTTTCAGGATGTATCAGTCGTGGACGGTCTGCTGCCGTTTGTCAGAAAGGCCAAGTACTGGGATTTATTTAAAGGCCGTTACCTGATTGCTGCGGCTGATGCGGAGAATGACTTTTTACACTTTCTCGGTGACGAATTTTCCAGTGCCTACGAACAACAGATAGAAAAACTTAAAAGTGCCAGAGGATATAAGTAGGGCTTAATCAAGAACGGTTTTATTGGTAACCGTCGTCAATAAGACACATAATAAAAACAAAGGGAGAAGAACAATGAGCATGAGCAGAATAGTACGCCACACAGTGGTTTTTTTGGGCTGCATCTTTGCCCTGCTCACCTTAACTGCCTGCTCTTCCAAAACATTGTCCATTTTTCCCACCAAGATCAAGGCGCAAATACTAGCCTCACATGAGATCAATCCAAACACCAACAATCGTCCCTCACCGCTTGTCGTTCGTGTTTACGAATTAAATTCTGCGGCTACCTTTAATAATGTAGGATTTTTTCAACTTTACGACGAAGAGGCAGCAACCCTCGGCGGTGACCTGATCGCCCGTCAGGAATTTGAAATTTCACCTGGCGAAGGGCGCGAGCTAATCTTCAAGCCCCAGGAAAACACGCGTGTCTTTGCTGTGTTGGCAGCATTCCGCAATATCGATCAGGCCATCTGGCGCGCCACGACAACACTCAAGTTGAATGCAACCAACACACTAATCGTAAAGATTGGAAATCAGTCTGTCACCATAGACCACCAATAATAATTAAGTCGGGGAAGACCCATGTCATGGCGCAACAAGGTTATCTGGTCGGAAGGCATCTTCCTGCATCCTCATCATTTTCAGCAACACGATCGCTATTTTGAAAACCTGATTGATGTTCGTAGCAGGAGTCTGCAAGCCCTGGGCTGGGGCATAACAGCCCTGGAAATCGATACTGAATTGCTGACGTTAGGAAAACTTTCCATTCGCTCGTGCCGGGGCATCATGCCTGATGGCACAGCCTTTGACATTCCGAACGACACCCCGCCGCCGCCGCCATTGGCCATCCCTGAAGAGCTGCATCAACAGACAGTATTTCTGTCATTGCCACTGAGCCGTCAGGGGATGGCCGAAACCAATATCAGCGACAATAATGAATTGCTGATCCGCTATCGTCCTCTTGAACTGGAAGTGAATGACAATGTTACCGGCCATGATAAGGCGGTTCCACTTCAGGTTGGCCAACTGCAAATGCGCCTGATACTGGCCGATGATGCGCGCGATCACTTATCCTGCCTTGGCCTGGCACGCATACTGGAATCCCGCCCGGACAAGGGCATTATTTTAGACGATGCCTTTATTCCGCCCTGCCTGGATTGTGCGGCCAGCCCGAAACTCAAGGGCTTTATCACTGAGCTGCTCGGTTTATTGAAACACAGAAGCGAAGCGCTGGTTGGCAGGGTATCTGGCAGCGGTGCTGGCGTAGCAGAAATCGCAGATTTCATGATGTTACAACTGGTTAACCGTGCGACGCCCCTGATCGAACACCTCGACAATCTGCCCGGCCTGCACCCAGAAGTTTTTTACCGCACAGCCGTGCAGCTCGCAGGAGAGCTGGCAACATTCACTGCCGATGGAAAGCGCCCCCCCTCCTTTCCTCCCTATCAACAGAATGACCATGAAAACAGCTTTGCCGCAGTAATGAATGAACTACAGCGTTCGCTCACCCTGGTGCTGGAACAAAATGCAATCGCCATAACGCTGGAAGAACGCAATTACGGCATCTATCTGGCAACAGTTTCCGACAGCGACATGTTCAAGCAAGCGCAATTTGTGCTGGCGGTTAAGGCCAACCTACGTCAGGAAGCATTGCAAACCCAGTTTCCGTCACAGGTAAAGATCGGGCCCTCTGACTACATTCGTCAGATGGTGAATTCTGGTCTGCCCGGCATCGGTCTGCGACTACTGCCGGTTGCCCCACGCCATATTCCCTACCATGCCGGATACACCTATTTCGAGCTTGATCGAAGCAGTGAGTATTGGCAGGGGCTGGAAAAATCCGGGGCAATTGCGGTACATGTGTCGGGAACATTTCCCGGTCTGGAAATGGAACTTTGGGCGATTAAAGGATAACTATTGTGGCCATCGACGATTCGCATGGATACCCGGACGACAATGAAAGAACTGTTTTCATTCCCCGACCAGGTGGGCGCGGTGCAGCCCCGGCTGCCCCGGCACCGCCCCCTCCACCGTCCTACATTGAGCCGACACAACAACCATTAATAAGCTCGGGCATCAATCCGCTAGTGGGCGCAGCATCTAGCCTGCTCAAACTGGCCAGCAGCACAAGCAACATGGTTTCACATCACGATGTTGAGAAACTGCGCAGACAGGCCATGGATGAAATCAAAAGCTTTGAAGGCAAAGCCAGGGCGCTGGGCTTCGCCAATGATGTCACCTACACAAGCCGTTATGTGCTGTGCGCCTTTATCGATGAGGCTGTACTGAATACCATCTGGGGCAGCAGCAGTGTCTGGGCCCAGCAAGGCTTACTTAGCACGCTGCATAACGAAACCAGTGGCGGCGAAACTTTCTTTGTCATCCTGGACCGTCAGCTCAAAGAGCCCAATGCGAACCTGGAACTACTCGAGTTGATGTTTGTCTGTATCAGCCTGGGCTTCAAGGGACGCTACGCCGTGCTCGACAGAGGCCAGGAGAAACTGGAAGAATTGAGAAATATCGTCTTCGAACATATACGCCAACGCCGCGGGGAGTTCCCACGTGAACTCTCTCCGCACTGGCAAAGTCAGTCCGGCCAACAACGTAGTTTGCGCCAATTTATTCCTCTTTGGGTAGTGGTGTCCGTTGCCTGCGCCATCCTGGCAGCCATTTTTATCGGTTTTACCATGGTGCTTGAAGAACGAGCCGAACCGGTCTACCAGACACTGGAAAATATCGCCACATCCCACACTGATGTGACACCGGAGCCATGACCCGGAGCCATGACAAGCTGCCGAAAATAGCCAGTGCACGCAGAGGAGGACGATGAACAGCTTACGTTACGTAAAACCAATGGAGATGGAGTTGGGGCATCTATCTCACAGCACCTATAACCGAAGGGAAGCACAGATAAAATGAAAAGACTGCTTCAATTTCTGAGCCAGAAATGGATTATCAGCGTCATTGGCATCATTGCGCTAGTGGTTCTGATCTGGTTTGGCGGCCCCCACCTGGGCATTGCAGAAAGTAAACCACTCGCCAGCCCATTCAATCGCCTGTTAGCCATCCTGATCATTATCGTTGTGTGGGGAGCCAATAACTTTCGCCTCAGAATCAAGGCCACCCAGGCAAACGACCAGATGATCGATACACTGGTTGCCGCCCCGGAACCCCCTCAGGAGACAACCATCGACGCCTCCGCCGAGGAAGTCGCCATCCTCAAGCAACGCTTTGAAGAAGCCACCAAACACTTAAAACAGACCAGCCTCAAGGATCGACTGTTTGGCAAGCAATACCTCTATGACCTACCGTGGTACATCATCATCGGTCCACCGGGTTGCGGTAAAACAACCCTGCTGGAAAACTCCGGTCTGGAGTTCCCACTCTCGCGCTATCAGGATGAGAAGAAGGTCAGTGGCATCGGGGGTACTCGTAACTGCGACTGGTGGTTTACTGATGATGCTGTGCTGCTCGATACCGCCGGTCGCTATACCACCCAGGATAGCGATGCCGCCGCCGACAGCGGTGCCTGGCTCGGGTTTCTTGAACTTTTGCGCAAACACCGCCCGCGCCGTCCACTCAATGGCATCATCGTCGCCCTCAGCGCCGAAGAGCTGTTAACAAATTCACAACAAGAGAGAGACCTTCACGCACAGACCATTCGCCAGCGAGTTCAGGAACTGTACACACAGCTGGGCACCGAGCTGCCGGTCTATTTTCTCGTCACCAAGGTCGATCTTATCGCAGGCTTCAACGAGTTCTTTGATGACCTGAATGTCGAAGAACGTGCCCAGGTCTGGGGAACCACTTTTCTACAGCGTGATTCACGCCAGAGCCAGGATCTGGGAGCGCTATTCGCAACTGAATTTGACGCCCTGCTGGAAAAACTCAACGCCCGAGAATTGTGGCGCATCTATCAGGAACGCGACCAGAGCCGTCGCAGCATGATTCATAGTTTTTCACAGCAGATGGCGGGGCTAAAACCGGCACTCGAATCCTTCATTCAGAAAACTTTCAACCCTAGTCGCTTCGAGAGCAACCCATGGCTACGCGGTGTCTACTTCAGCAGCGGTACACAGGAAGGGAGTCCTATTGACCGGGTCATGAGCACACTGGCAGGCTCATTGGGCCTAAGCCTGCAAACATTACCCGCCTATCAGGGACGACCCCGCAGCTACTTTATCAATCGTTTCTTTCGCGACATCCTGTTTCAGGAAACCGAACTGGCCGGGGCCAATATCCGCTATGAACGTCAGCGGCTGTGGCTGCAACGTGGCGCCTTCGCTGGCGCAATCGTCCTGACAGTGCTGGTCATTTTTGCCTGGGCGGCCAGCTTTACCCGCAATGAACTCTGGATCGATAAAATCGAAGCCAGCGTTGACAACTATCAGCAGGTCGTTAGTCGCCACCCCGTCCGCCCCGATCTGAATGAGCTGCTGCAGGCGCTTCAGGCCGCCCGGGAAATCACGCTGGTTTACGAAAAAGGCAGCGATGCACCCTGGTTTATGGGCATGGGCCTGTATCAGGGGTACAAACTTGGTGATGCCGCCGAGCGCACCTATCACAGGGCGCTACAGCAGTTCCTGATTCCCAACATCAAGGCACATCTTGAAGACGAAATGGGCAAGGGAAGCAGAGACCCGGAACAATTACGCCAGCTGCTAAGTATCTACATGATGCTCGTCAACCCAGACACCATTGATAACCGAACCTTTCGCCCCTGGGTGGAAGCCAGGTGGGAACAACAACTGGATCAACAACCTGAAATCCACAATCGACTGCTCGGCCACCTCGACGCAATGCTGCTCACCGAGCTGCCACCACAAACACCAAACCAACAGCTTGTCGCCAGGGCACAACGGGTTGTCTGCGAAATCCCGCTCACGGATCAGATCTATGCCCGGCTCAAACAACAGGCCATGGCAAACATCGACGACTTCGACTTTGCCCGTCTGGGCAAACCCATCACAAAGATCATCGTCAGCAAGGATGACAGAAAAACAAAAGTCCCCGGACTTTACACCTTCAGCGGCTACCATGACATCCTGACGACAGAAGGGATCAATACCGCTGAATTGACCATCTCGGAAAACCATCACATCTGTGAAGACAAACAGGATGAACTCGCCAAGGCCGATCCCGAAGCGCTGTTGCGCCATGTCCGCAACCAGTACTTCGATGACTACGTAGACCACTGGGATCTGTTTCTGGAAAACATTGAACTCAGCAGCATTCGCAATCTCAACAATGCGGTCGAGACACTCGAAACACTCTCAGAAAGGGACTCACCACTGGAGTTGTTGATCAAGGCGATCTCAGAACAGACCGTGCTGGAGCGGGCCAAACTGAAAAGCATCCTGGACCATTTCGATGTCACCAAGGAACTCAGCAAACCCAGTAATGCGGTCGAACGCAAATACGCCCCGTTGCATCAACTGCTGGTAGGCCAGGACGACAAACCCGCCGCCATCGAGACCATTCGCAGCCAGCTTCGTGATCTCTACGATTACACTGCCGAAATCGCAGACGCCTCGGACCAGTCAGAGGCCGCCTTCGAAGCCGCCAAGGTGCGCATGGGTAAGGGCAAGAAGGATGCCATCCGCGAACTGCGCAGCAGCGCGCGTAAGCTGCCCGGGGCGGTGGCAGGTATCGTCGAGTCTGCCGCGACCCAAAGCTGGGGCACCATACTCGGCAGCGCACGCGCTTATGTCAACACGGTGTGGCGTAGCAGTGTCTTGCGCGAATACCGCGCCAGCCTGGAAAACCGCTACCCAATATTCATCAAGGGACGACAACAAACGGCACTGGCCGATTTTGGCAATTTCTTTGGTGAGGCCGGTACCATTGACAATTTCACCAAGGCCTACCTCTCCCCCTTCATTGATACCCGTCGCTGGCGCCTGCGCGTGGTCGACGAACGCAGTCTGGGGCTTAGCAAAGTGGCACTGTCCCAGTTCAAACGCGCCGCACTGATCAGGGAAATGTTCTTTCAGGATGGCGGCAATCAAGTCGCTGTACGTTTCAAACTCAAACCCGTCTATCTTGATGCCAGCGTCAAACGCTTTCTCATCGACCTGACCGGCGAACACCTTAGCTATCAACACGGCCCACCTCGCACATCGTCCATCGAATGGCCCGGCCAGAATGACAACAACCGCGCCCGCATCATCTTTGAACGTATCGGTGCCGGCAGTTTTAGCATCACCAGGGATGGCCCATGGGCCTGGTTCAGGCTTCTCGACGACTCCAAGATTGAGCGCCGGAGCAAGGATCAGACCATCATCCACTTCGCCACCGCTGGCCTGAAGGCGAGTTATCAGCTCCAGGCCAGCAGTGTCATCAACCCTTTTTCATCGAGTGAATTCACCCGATTCCGCTGTCCGGAACGGCTCTAGGGGGTGTTCTCAATTAATAAGGCCATACTGTTGCGGCTGAAAAAACGCCAGGCAAGGCGTGAGGAGAGAAGTTTGCTCATTGCAAATGAACGACGAACAACGCAGTATGGCATTTTTTCAGCCACAACCCGAAGGGCCAGGCCTCTGTTTTCGCCCAGCGGCGTTATCA
Organism: uncultured Gammaproteobacteria bacterium; assembly: GCA_945787155.1. Classification (GTDB taxonomy): domain Bacteria; phylum Pseudomonadota; class Gammaproteobacteria; order SZUA-140; family SZUA-140; genus SZUA-76. Next base: position 20,984 of record CALZHD010000017.1, read on the forward strand.
CTCGTTTATGTGGAGTAACCACACCGCGCTCATTCTGCCTTGCTGGGCGAAAACAGAGACTTGGCAGTACGGCCTTATTAATTGAGAACACCCCCTAGCCATGAACGTGCAGACCCACCCAGGTTACTACGGAAAAATCCCAAGTAAGGGTGATTTCGTTACACGACATCTACCCAGATCATTCATCACCTGCTGGGATGAGTGGTTGCAATCCAGTATCGCCGCAAGCAAGGCACAGCTGGGTGAGCAATGGCTAGACTATTACCTCACCTGCCCAATCTGGCGTTTTATCATCAGCAATGAGGTGTGCAATGAACAGGCATGGGCCGGTATCATCATCCCCAGCGTCGACAGTGTCGGCCGCTACTTTCCTTTCAGCGTGACCCTGCCCCTCGGCACTTCGAATCAGCTGCTTGCGATTGCCAACAATGAAGATGAGTGGTTCGCACAGGCAGAAGCACTGGCATTGACAGCGCTTGATCAGCACCAGCAACTGGACGAACTGAATCAATCGTTCGATGCACTCAGCCCACCCTCTGGACTGACCATGAACGGCAATGGCAACAGCGATGCACCAGCGCAGGAAAATAGCCGCGCTGACCTCAACGACAATGGTCACTGGCATCTATCCTGTGAAGAACATTCATCCATCAGCACAACGTTCATCACACTGCTTGAACAGCTTCTCGACGAACGCTTTACCCATTTCAGCGCCTGGTGGACACACGGTTCCGAGCACGTCGAACCCTGTTTGCTGATCTGCGAAGGCCTGCCCACGCCGGAATCTTTTTCCGCCCTGCTTGATGGGCAATGGCAGGCGCGGGGATGGGATACTCATCTGAGCACCACTGCGGCAGCCAGCGCAATGCAACCACATAGCGGAGTAGAAAGCGCATGAGCAATGACACCCTGCTTGTCTGGTCCTCCGCCTGCGAGACTCACCCCGGAAAAGTACGCAAGGTCAATGAAGATGCCTGCCTCGACCTGCCCGAGCTGGGGCTCTGGGCGGTGGCCGATGGCATGGGTGGGCACGAGGCTGGCGACGTCGCCAGCCATCTTATTGTCGACCAGTTAAGAAACATCAGGGAACCTTCTGTCATTCACGGTTTTGTGGCAGAAGTCAAAGCATGCCTGACAGAGGCAAACCGGCAACTCAGAGTGCTAGCCACCCAACGCTACCATCAGCGCACCATCGGCAGCACCGTGGTCGCGATGGCCGCCTTTGGCAATCAATGCGCCTTTCTGTGGGTCGGCGACAGCCGCATCTATCGCTTGCGCAACGGGTCACTGGAAAAGCTCACTAAAGACCATAGTATGATCGAAGACTACATTGATCAGGGGCTGCTACGGCCCGATGAAGCCGAGACAAGCAGCATCGCCAATGTGATTACCCGTGCCATTGGTGCAGAAGATAAACTGGAAGTCGATTGTAAGATCGACACCATGTGCGGTGGCGATGTCTACCTACTTTGTAGTGATGGGCTTTACCGTGAAGTCACCGATGAGCAGATAATTCAGGGCATGGCCATCAACAACTGTGCGGACAGTGCCAAACGGCTACTAGGTCTGGCCCTTGAGAATGACGCCAGGGACAACATTACCGGTTCTATCGTACAGATAAAAAATGCATTTAACTAAAAATTTTTCTACCTATCACGGGCAAGGATCGGTACGGTACTCATCCGAACTTGAGCGCCAGCATCGATGTGATTTTTTGAGATCATTAATTTCCCACGTCCCTGCCATAGTCCTGTGAAACGTAATCATATGAACATCCCCACGCACAGAGTCATCCAGAAAACCATCCCTGACCAGGGTAACAGTAGCTTTCGTTGGATTTTCGGTACTGTCAAATACTGATTCAACCACAACGCGCTTTAATCCCGACAAATCAAATAACTTGTACACATATAATTGTACATCTTGCACCCAGTCTTGATGACTACTCGACGCTTCTAATATCTGATCATTAAGCGTGGAAAAGTCCGATGATTGCCACTGTGAAGCATCCAGCGCAGATGCTTTAAAATTTTTGTCCGTCACTGTTGAGCATGAGACTGTCATCAGAACCATTAGAATGAGGTACATTAGCTTCATCGTTATATCCTGCTGCCGATTTACTTAAGTTGTTGATCAACTTTCGGTTTAATGGTCGCAAGCTTTGACTTGAGATTCTTACCGGGACAGCTTGTGGTGGTGCTGCCACCGGGGACGTTGAAATGGCCATAGATATTTTTACTGTTCAGGCTATGCGCATTACACCACGTTGTTAGCACCGAAATCAGGCCATTTATCTGTGCTTGCGTGGGTATCTCATTTTCGAAGTTGCCAACAACACAGACACCTAATGATCCCTGATTGGCCCCTTTGGCGTGTGCACCTTGTATGTTTTCAGAGCGACCATTAACTATCGCACCATTCCCCTCGATAATCTTATGGTAGCCAATTTGTGAAAAACCACGTTCTTTATGCCACCTGGCGATATCAGCCTTTTTTGTCGTGGCTCTATTAGAGGCAGAGTGATGTATAACCAGTTTCTGAACTTTCATAAACCTCTCCAGTTCTTATAGAGACCTATTTAACACACAACCGCACATTACAGTCACACCGGTAACAGTTCCATTGATCATTCCACTACCGTTTATCACGCTACAGATCTGATCAGGACTGTTCGGATGAAAATGTAGCCGATGCATTTTCAGAGATAACCGTATCCTAGTCATTACTTGCCGCTTACAGTATCTGGCGAATTTTATCGCTATCGCAGTCTCCGATAGATGAGCTCAAGGCCTGGCTGGACTATTTCACTGTCTCTAATGCTTCAATCCTTTCTTTTAAAATATCATTTTGTGCCTTAAGTTCTTTGATAGCCTGAATAAGGTGCATTTGCGTTTGCAATCCAAAGCGAATGCTTTTATGCCCTTCCTCACTATCAACAACCCAGTCAGGAAATATTTTCTCTACCTCCTGAGCGATAAGACCAACCTGTTTGCCAGGCCCGAACTTAGGGTTATTAAATTCAAATGTAACGGGGTCCAATTTGGCAATTTTAGTTAATGAATCAGATAAAGGTTCGATATTTCTTTTCAATCTCTTATCAGATGCACATGTCCCCGCAACACAGGTGCCAGCGTCCCGATATCCGCCAGCAGTAGTATTGACGTCTCCACCACCGATCTCCAGCTTATAAGCTGGCGAGCCATCACTAATTCCAACGTTAGTTGCGGGGGTCAATATAATATGTGCACTAGACCTTAAATGAAAATTTGAATTTGCATTACTTAATGTAGTTCTGTCGCTAAAGGAACCTGAAGATATAACTATCCCATTGCAGTTTGTACAATTATCGCCATCATAGACTGTTAATGTTCTGTCACCAGTTATTGAACCTATCTCAAGATTCCCTGCAATAGTTCCACCTGTAAGTGTTTCAGCGTACTGCGCATGGATGGCATAACCTCCGCTCACAATACGTTGATCCGGTGAAAGCACAGTAAAAGTGGCGCCATCGTCGCTGAACCAGGTCCTGACATACGTGTTAGTATTGTCAAATACTGTACCACTTAAATCTGTAGTCATATTGATAACAGATGTATCACCCAGTTTCACTGAAAAAAGACCGTTGGATACTGGGATTTCTACTGAAGCGGTTGGCTCACTGCCAACAGCGCTCGTATTATCATTCGACCAGTAGCTTGTTGTTCCCGCTGGATCGATAATGGCAAACTTGAAATAACCGTTTCCATTATATGGCATCCCCCCTGTTGTTTTAACACTGCCCTGGTAATTCATAACAAAGGGGACATCGGCGGCATTGGCCCATACAAAAGGAACCATGGTCAATAGAGTAATCAGGAGAATTTCACGTTTATTCATTTTAAAACCCCGTAATATTTAATTAATATTGAAATCCTTTAAATCCAGCACTCATTGCATAATCCGTTGCATTGTTGGTGACCGTGTCATAGCTTCCTACCACTGCCTCACCAACAAGAACACTAAATTCATGACCGGATGTAGTCGCCGTTCCGAAAGACCCAATCCCGGCAGAAAACGCAGGTGATCCTCCATCGGGTGTATTAACATCATTATCTGGATCAGTACCAATCCTTATCTCAGCAAGATTGGTAAAACCATCATTATCATTATCGTAGTCAGTAACAAGATCGGATTCCAAAACTGCAATAACGGTTGATCCTCCGGCCGTTACAGATATGCTTTCCTTGGCGGCTGTGGCAATTAAGGTTGTGCCTGTTGTGTAGGTGATAGTCAGGGTATAGGTGCCGGGCGGGACACTGGATATGGTTCCGCTGACCGTATTGCCGGAGATGGTAAGAGTAGTGTTATGACCACCGGGTGTCAGTGTCGCTGTGGCGCTGTCAGCCACAACAGCCAGAGCCGCGACCAGGGATTGGTTAAACATTATATCGTTACCGTCGGATGGACTATTCACCCTCCCACCGGAAGTGAATTCTGCATCGCATCCTGCCAGAAACAGAAGGAACAGGCCTGTAAAACTTAACAGAATGTATGCTCTAGATTTCATAGCGCCTCTCATAATAAGGATTTATAGTGCATCGACCCACTAGATTGTTACGGTACCCGTTACGGATGCCGCAATACCTCATCCAGTAGCCACACCAACCGCCACCACCCAATCCAGCTCTATGGCTTTGGCCTCCTATCCCTTCATTCTCTCGCGGAACTTATTGTTAAGAGATTGAGTGTTTTAATACTAAACGTCTCGTCCTGCCTCCATTTTATCCCGAAATCTTCAATTAAATTTAAGGTACTGGCCCGTTGATCGTCACAGTGCCGGTATTTGGACTTGAAGCTATTGTGCCCCCTCCACCGCTACCACCTCCCGCGAGTGCGGCCACCGCCACCACACCCAGCCCAACCCAGACCCACTTACTGATGCCGGATTTTTCTTCTTCGCCCTCACTAGCCGGGATGAACTCCGTTGCGGCGACGGCTTCTGCATCACCATCGCCGGCGGCAACAGGTGCCACAGTGATGGTTAAGGGTGAAAATGAATGACCATACAGTAAGACGTTTCCGGCCAGGTCGGTGGCCTGAATGTAATATTCCACCCCGGGTGAGGCAATGGCGGGGAGTTTGGCTGCATATGTATCCGAGTCCAGATCACGCTTCATTCTCATGCGCTTAAAATCGGTGGCATCGATTTCACGATAAAACAGGATGACCTCTTTGACACCGACGTTATCGGTGATGATTGCGGTTACATCAACCGCCTGGCCAGGCGGAATATCTTTTCCAATCGGGGTGTGTTTGATAACCGGGGCAACCAGATCACCTGAAGGCAGTGCCAGCTCTGCGGCATACACGACTGGCATGAAAATCAGCGAGGAACTGAGTAGAGAAACCAGCGCAATCCGAATTAACTTCATGTCATCCCCTCTTCCAGTGTGTGTGTTACTACAGTGCCAGTATAACAGTGAGAACTCTATTTACCATTGTTTTATAGTGGTTACTTACCAAAACACTTTCCATTGCCCGGCTTTGTTTTTCTTGATTTCAATTGCGAACTGACTCCATCCGCCGGGCTGGACAGGAAGACCCTGAATGTTGACCAAATCAGTAATCTTTATATCCACCACCCCTTTATTTTCCTTACCTATAAATCTAACATTTGAGATCTGCAATTTAAATGAGCGGTAATTTTCAAACAACTGATCAACAAACGCCTGACGGTTTGGCATGAACTCGCTCATCTGCGCGAGTGCGTGTTGATTGCGTGATTCTAGCGCTTGTTTAAAGACGCCTATCATCTCCTCGACGACCTGAATCCCTGGTTTTTCTGATGGGCTGTTTTTCTCCCACTCTGCGCGCAGGTTCCTGGCAAAGCTTGATCTCGGCATAGCTTTCTCAATCGCTTTGACAAGGGCGCCAGCCGCTGAATGATTTTGCATTTTTAGATGACCATCGAAGCTGGCCTTGAGCCTGGCCTTTATCTTTTCGATACCGCTTTTTGCCTTTGTATTTCGCGGCTCTATCTTGAGGGCTTGCTGATAAAAGTAGAGTGCATTTTTTCCGGTTGGTGAGAGCAGTCTATCCGCATCAAGGGCCTCTCTTGCCTGAGAGATAAATGCATTCAACTGCCGCCGCCTTTTTATTTTTAGTGCGGCAAGCTTACTGCGCAACTGTGCAAGCGCTGGATGATCAGCATCAATAAGCTTTACATTGCTTATGTTTTCGTTAGCCGCCGAGAGGTTACCCGCCGCAATCGCTTCTTCCGCCAGCTCTACATAGTGGGAAGCGAGCGTTGCGATACGCTTCATCGCCGCTTTATTGTCAGGGTCAAGCTCAAGCACCTTGCGCAAGGTTGACAGGGCATTTTTACCCCTGGGCGACAACAAACTGTTTTGTTGCAGATAATCATCGGCCTGGGACAACAGCAGGGCCAGTGATGACTGAACGGACCGCACTGCCTTTAATTGCTCCCGAAGCTTGAGCAGCTTTTCTGAAGCTGGCCTTGCAGCGAGTAACCGCTGAAGGTTTTTATCGGCTTTATCGAGATAGCCCTCGGCAAGGTCACTCTGAATACCGCCGCTGTAAAGATCAATGATCTCCTCGATAGCGTTGTTGGCCTGCTGATTGGACGGCTCGAGTGCCAACACCTGCAAATAGAGCTGAAGGGCGTTGTTGCCTTCGGGTTCAATATAGTTGCCTGCCTGCCGCGCCCGCTCCGCCTGAGTCAGCAACAGGCTAGTCTGGTCGACGAGCTGGTCGACGGCCTGGTCAGCGATTGATGACGGTGGCGGTGCTGGCACCTGCGTTTCTTCCGGGCCCTGCATCAGTAGTACGGTTCCCGTTATGATGATCACCACTACCATCAGCATCGATGAGATCAGTCTGAGGTTTGGCCGCGGCCTGGCCAATTGAGGCTTGGCCGGCTGAGGCATGGCCTGAGACCGAGGTTCGGCCGGCGGCTTCTCTGCACCTGTTTCTTTCTGTGGTTCAGGCATCTCCTCGTATTGCACGCTGGGCTGTTTGCTCAACACGACGGTGGCATTCGGGTCTTCTTCCTGCGGCGGCTTAATCCGCATCGCAGGGGGCAGTTCCGGCACTTCAACCTTGCCGGCGAGCATGTCCGCCCACACCATCACATCCTGTGGCCGGTCGTTGGCGTGAAACAACAGGGCATGGTCAATCGCTCTCAAGAAAGCAGCCGAGTATTTTCCTTCCAGGATGACGGATAACGGTTCATACGGATCAATACCGGTCGACAGCATGCTTGATCCACGGGCGAGTGCATCAATCGGCAACTTGCCCATCAAACCGGAAAAGAGGCTCGCACCGAGGGCATAGATGTCGGTCCATGGCCCCTGTTTTTCCTCACTCTCGTTGTACTGCTCAAAGGGGGCATAGCCAAAGGTCACCAGGCTGGTGAGGGCGCGTGTGGGCGCGCCCGTTACCTGTCTGGCGGCACCGAAGTCAATCAGAACCGGCGAACCATCTTCACGAATGTAGATATTGGAGGGTTTAATATCACGATGAATAAAACCAGCATCATGAACCAGCTTCAGGCCATCCAGTATTGGCAGAAAAACATCCAGCATCTCCTGCTCAGTAAAAGACTCCTTGCGCTTGAACAGTTTTGACAACTCCTCACCCTGTTCATATTCCATCACCATGTAAGCCGTGTTGTTGTGCTCGAAAACACTCAGCACACGCACGATATTGGCATGCTTGAACCTGGCCAATATGCGGGCCTCGCGGATGAAGCGATCCAGTCCCCACTCGTACATCTCCTTGCTTTTTCCGGTGGTGGGATGAACAGTGTAGCCCGACTCTCTGGCCGAAAAATCATTGGGAAAGTATTCTTTAATCGCGACAAGCTGATCTAGATTCTTGTCCAGCGCAAGATAGGTCACGCCAAAGGCACCACGACCGAGCACCGACTGCACCTCGTACCAGTGCAGCTCAAAACCCTCGGGCAGTACGTCGCGATAAACTTCCTGATTATCTGTCATGGTTATTCTTATTTGGAACCAATCCGTTAGCGCCCGGGAATCCATCCCCTGTCAGGGCGGGGATTATTGTTAGTGCACGCGCATGTAAAAGCAACAAGCCAGCAAAACCACCTTTTACTTTTATAAAGATAACGCGAATGATGATGGGAATCTATACCAGCGCAAGTGATGCTGGCAGGGCGGAAACCTTCACAGCATCCTGGACATAAACACAACCTTTCATAAACTACTGGGCAGCTCTAGGATATAATCACCAGGCTTTCAGGATATTTTCTATAAGGGAGCCTCTGATACACTTATTGCTGAAATCTCATAAAACCTTCTGCACACATATGAGACATCATGAAACACACATAAATAATTGTAATATATACATATTACACATACTGCATTGGGCCTGACGTAGATATAATGAAGGAAAAAACAAACACACACACGCCGATGATGCAGCAGTACCTGCGCATCAAGGCCGAACACCCCGACATGCTGGTGTTCTATCGCATGGGCGATTTTTACGAACTCTTTTTTGACGACGCGCGCAAGGCGTCGCGCATTCTCGACATCACCCTCACCAGCCGTGGCCAGTCCGGCGGCGAACCGATTCCGATGGCGGGCATCCCCTATCACGCAGCAGATAACTATCTCGCCAAGATCGTCGCCCACGGCGAATCGGTGGCGATCTGCGAACAGGTCGGCGACCCCGCCACGAGTAAAGGACCGGTGGAACGCAAGGTAATGCGCATCGTCACCCCCGGCACCGTCACCGACGAGGCGCTGCTCAGCGAACGCCGTGACAATCTTCTATGCGCGATCCATCAGATCGATCAGACCTTTGGCATTGCCACCGTCGACCTCACCAGTGGCCGTATGATCATCAGCGAAATCGACAGCTGGCAGGCACTGCTCGATGAACTGGAACGCCTCAAACCGAGCGAACTACTGATCAACGAAGAGAGCGGCCACAAAAAAATGGTGGGCGAACGTGCCGGGCTGCGTGCGATGCCACCGTGGCACTTCGAACTCGATAGCGCCACCCGCGCGCTCACCCAGCAGATGGGCACCAAAGACCTGCACGGCTTTGGCGGCGAAGCGGTACCGGTGGCGGTCGCCGCCGCCGGCTGTCTATTACAGTATGCGCGCGAGACCCAACGCGCCGCGCTGCCGCACCTGCAAACCATCAAAGTGGAACAGCGCGACGAAGCGGTTATTTTAGACGCCACCAGTCGACGCAATCTTGAACTCGACACCAACCTTGCCGGCGGTACCGAACACACTCTCAGCTGGGTGATGGATCGCACCGCCACCGCGATGGGCAGCCGCCTCTTCAAGCGCTGGCTCAACCGCCCACTGCGTGACCACGACGTGCTGCGCCAGCGTCACCACTGCATCGCTGCGCTGATTGATACGCAAACCGATAGCGCGCTGCATGAACGGCTACGGGGAGTCGGCGATATCGAACGCT